>ONQL01000005.1:68645-70568 GCA_900319985.1 uncultured Methanobrevibacter sp.
TAAATTTCATCAAAGAGCATTTGGAAAGTAATACCCACATTTGTGCAATTCATCCATGACTTGTAGAAGTCATGGTATTCTTGCATTAATTAGATAAATCTCAAATATATTATTTAAATGATTAATTAAATTAAAAAAAAAATTAATCAACCATAAATTATAGTTTATTTTACTAAACAGAATTATATTTTTTTAATAATCCAAAAACACAATAAAAATATTACAAAAAATATCCATATTGCATTATAATATCTTTTTAACATGGCATTTAAATATAATCAATCACAATTATTATATTATTTTTAGAAAAATAGTAAATAATTTATAAAATTTAATAAAAAAATTATATGAAATTAAATAAAATTAAATTTAAAAATTATTATCATTTTTTAAAAAAAAAAGTATACAAAAATTATAATTCTAACGCATATATAAAAAAAATTTACCAAACTAAAATAAAAATTGAAGTTTTTGAAATACATATATTATCAAATTAAAATTAAAAAAGTATAAAAAACCATATAAAATGTGAACAAAAAAAAATCCTGAATAATTAAGAAAAAATGAAAAAAAAAGGAAAAATAAAATTATTCCCCAATCCATGATGCAACAGTATCTTTAACATCATAGACATTTGCGCCAGGAATGGAAAGACCGTTTTTAATTTCAGCACCACCACACAATTTTGCAATATCCTTTAGGCTGGAACCAAAACCTGAACCCTCATGAGTGACAAACGGCTTAACGACTTTTCCGGCAAAATCAAGCTGCTCCAATTGTGTAAACATCGGCATCGGAAGTGTTCCCCACCAGTTCGGAAAACCAATGTAGATTGTATCATAACCTGAGATATCTGTTAATGTATCTTTGATTTCAGGCCTTGCATCTTTTTGCTGTTCCTTTTTAGCAACATCAATGCATTCCATATAATCTTCAGGATATTCGTTTGCAGGTTCAACCTTAAACAAGTCAGCACCATCCAATTCCTGAATGTATTCTGCAATAACTTCGGTGTTTCCCTTTTCAATGTTTTTTAGCTCGCCGCCGAAATAGTTCTCTCCGCTTCTTGAAAAATAAATTACCAAACTTGACATGAAAATAACCTCTTGATTTATATTTTGATGAAGACAATATTTAAATGTTGTTAATAACAACAATTATTTACAATCCTCCAAACTTTAGCCATACCTAAAAAAAGGAGCTTAATCTAGTTTTTGGCAATCCTAAATAGTAATATTTTTAAATAATAGAATAAGTTAATAATTACATGTGGATTACTTAAAGAATTTTGTTCATTGGCGGATGACTCAGAAATTCTTTCCACACACTGTTTTTAAAAAAAAAAATATTTACATACAAAAAATCTATTTTTGAAAAAAATTTTAACCTTGTAGAAACCCTCATTTAAAATACTTGAATTGCTCTGTAGATGTTGTATAATACATCTTTGAGTTTTGTTTCTTTATTTTGGAGTTTAGTGCTTCTACTATAGTTTCCTCCGTTGAATTTTCTTTTTATTACATAAATTACACTTTCTACGTTCATTCTTCGTGCGTAAACGTCGTGCCAGAAGATTGTTGCACTATTCAATCTGTAATGTCCTGTTTTTGCTCTTGTTTTTAATGGTATTTGGTCGAATGCACCTACTTCTTCATTTATGCATTTTCTTATTGCTTCTGTGTCGTATGCTCTGTCTGCATATGGTTTTTAATGTAGCTTTTTCTGCATTTACCCCTTATTTTTGCATAATAATGGTCTGCATAGTCACTTGTGTGACCGGTTCCATCCATTGCTGCTAATTCACAATCTATTGGATGCATGAACAATATTAGATTGTTTAAATCTTTCAGTTTTGTGTCTGACATTCTTATAAAGAATTTCTGAATTGTTGTGTAGTGTGGTAGCTTGTTAAGTTTCAAATAT
>ONQL01000056.1 GCA_900319985.1 uncultured Methanobrevibacter sp.
TTATATAAAATATTGAAAAAGTATATTCCTGCACTTACCATTATCAGTGGTATATATGTAGGTCTTATTGCTTTCCTTGCAGATTTAACCGGTGCTTTAGGTGGAGGTACTGGTGTTCTACTTACTGTAGGTATTATTCATAAGCTTTATGAAGAAATGGCAGAAGAACAACTTATGTCTGCAAATCCAATTCTTAGAAAAGTTTTAGGAGGAGACTAATTCTCCTAAACTTATTCATATTAATATGTGAGGGATTAAATTGAAATTAGTAGTATTAACAGGTATTCCAGGTTCTGGAAGTACAACATTGCTTAATAAAGCACTTGAAGAAGTTGATTATGTGCACTTGAATTATGGTGACATAATGACTGAAATAGCAATTGCGGAAAAAATTGTTGAAGATAGGGATTCTTTAAGAAAATTACCAGCTGAAACTCAAAAAGAAATTCAAGCTGAAGCTGCTAAAGAAATTAAAAGAAGATCTGAAAATGATAATGTTATTGTAGATACTCATTGTACTATTAACACTCCATCTGGATTTTTACCAGGTTTGCCAATTTGGGTTTTAGAACAATTACAACCAGATCGTTTTATTTTAATTGAAGCTAATCCTGATGAAATTATTTATAGAAGATTAAATGATGACACTCGTGTTAGAGATGTTCAAAAAGCAAAGGATATTGATTTACACCAACAAATGAACAGAGCTACATCTATGGCTTACGCTACTTTAACTGGAGCTACTGTCAAAATTGTTGAAAATCATGATAATCATTTAAATTCTTCAGTTTCAAAATTAGTAGATGTATTAAATTTATAGGGGATTAATTATGGTTGATATATGGGGAATGGTCTACGGAGCATTGAATGCAGTTTTCAATCCAATTCTCGCTACGGACCCGAATCCAGCCAATCCGGCTTTGACTGTTTTTATTGTTGCATTTATTGTTTCATTAATCACAACTATTGCAAATAAATACTTGGTAGACCAAGATGAAATGAATGACGTACAAGCAAAAATGAAAGAATTCCAAAGTGAACTCCGAGAAGCTCAAAAGAAAGGGGACGGTAAAAGGGTTGCTGAACTTCAAGCTCAACAGTCCGACATGATGCAAATGCAAAGTAAAATGATGACCAGTCAGTTCAAACCTATGATTGTAACTTTTGTTCCAATTATTTTGATATTTTTCTGGATGAGATCATCAGCAATTCATAATTTGGTTATTATTTTACCTAAAACTGTTTATTGGGTAACTTTAACTCCTGTTTGGCATTTCATAGGCCAATTCTTATATGGTGGTAAAGCAACTATTCCATATGGTATTGGTTGGTTGTTATGGTATATGATTTGTACTTTTGGAATGAGTCAAATAATAAGAAAATTCTTAGGATTCAAACAAGGGTTCTAAATCAACCTTTTAAACATACATTTATTAATGATGAAAAAGATATATTATAGTATTCTATTTTGAATACGCTATTACACAATTATTAAATTTATTAAATTAATTATTAGGTGATTAAATGCCTGCAAATAGGTTTAGATCAAGATCATATAAAAGAATTCATAAAAACACTCCTGGTGGAGATAATGTTTTAAGATACAAAAAGAAAAAACCATCTAAGCATGTTTGTGCTGAGTGTGGTGCAGTATTGCATGGAGTTCCTCGTGGACGTCCATACGAAATTGGAAAATTATCAAAAACAGCTAAAAGACCTAACCGTCCATATGGTGGGTACTTATGCTCAAGTTGTGCTCGTAAACTTTTCAAAAACGAGGCTAGAAAATAATGATAGTTACAATCGGTGGATTAGCTGGAACTGGAACAACTACTTTAGCTGAAGTACTAAGTGAAAAGTTAGATGTTCCTTATATTTCTGCAGGTTTCATTTTCAGAGAAATGGCTGCTGAAAGGGGAATGTCTGTTCTTGAATTCAGTGAGTTTGCTGAAGGTAATGATGATATTGATAAAGAAATTGATAAAAGGCAAGCTGAAAAAGCTAAATCATCAGAAAAATTAATAATCGAAGGAAGATTATCTGCATATTTTGTAGATAATGCTGATTTGAGGATTTGGTTACTCACTCCTTTTGACGTTCGTTCAAAAAGGATTGCTCAAAGGGAAGATAAGTCTGTTGATGTGGCAAAAGACGAAATTATCATTCGTGAAAAAAGCGAAGCCTTAAGATACAAAGAAATCCATAATATTGACATCAGTAATATGGATATTTATGATATTATTATAAATACTGATAGCTTTGATCCAGAAAGCATATCAGAAATCATTACAACAACATTAAAGGTGATATAAATGGCATCAATCGAAGTAGGTAGAGTATGTGTTAAAATCGCTGGTAGAGAAGCTGGCGAAAAATGTGCAATTGTTGAAATTATTGATGAAAACTTTGTTGAAGTTGTTGGTGAAGCAGTTAAAAACAGAAGATGTAACATTGCTCACTTAGAACCAACCGAAGAATCTATCGATGTTTCCGGTGACATTGACTCTATTAAAGCAGCTTTAGCTGACTTATAAATTTAAATGAATAATTAAAAATTATTCATATCTTTTTTTATTTACTATTTTTTAAAGGTCTTTTTCATGAAATTTAACATGGTTACTAAATCTAAAAGCTTCACTTCTCCAGATTTTGGTTGCAAACCAGAAGAAAGGGATATTGAAGAGTATATTTCTAAAGGAGTTATTAATTTAGATAAACCATCAGGTCCAACATCTCATGAAATAGATTCGTGGATTAAACGTATTTTATATTTAGAAAAATCAGGTCATGGTGGAACATTAGACCCTAAAGTAACCGGAATCTTGCCGGTCGGGTTAAATGATGCTACAAGAGCAATCCAATTGCTTTTAACCGCTCCAAAGGAATATGTTTGTTTACTCACTTTCCATCAGGACGTTGATGAAGAAAAAATTAGAGAAGTATTTGCTGAATTCACAGGAAAGATTTTTCAGCTTCCTCCTGTCAAATCTGCTGTTAAACGTGAGATGAGGACACGTAACATTTACTATTCCACTATTTATGAAATTGAAGGAAGGGATGTACTTTTCAGAATAGGTTGTGAGGCAGGAACATATGTTAGAACCTATTGTCACAATATAGGTGAGGCATTGGGCGTTGGAGCTCACATGGCCGAACTTAGAAGAACTCAGGTAGGTTCATTTACAGAAAAAAATAATTTGGTTACATTGCAGGATGTTACTGATGCTTATCACTTTTGGAAAGAGGACGGTGATGAATCATTCTTGCGTGAAGCTATTATGCCGATGGAGAGGGCTGCAGATTACCTACCGAAAATCATCATTAAAGACTCAGCAGTCGATGCAGTTTGCCATGGTGCCGATTTGGCCAATGGTGGAATTGTTGAGTTGGCTGACAGTATTCAAAAAAATGATATTGTAGCTATCGAAACTCTTAAAGGTGAATTAGTGGCTGCAGGTAACTCACTTCTGACTTCAAATGAGATTTTGGAAGCGGACTCCGGTTTTGCTGTAAATGTTTCTAAGGTGTTCATGAAGCCGGATACTTATCCAAGATTCTGGAAATGAATTTCATTAAATGCCTATTTAAGGCAATGCTAATGGAACTTATTCCACAAATTGAATTTCATTATACTCTTGTATTTAATTTAAAAAATTTTTCAGAATTAGTAAATCCAAATTAAACGAAAATATATTAACTGTTTAAAATAATATATTAGTGATGTGAGTGAAATGAAATCATTTAATTTGACATAAGGCAAAAGCTTTGTTTGAATATGTGCAGTTGCACATTGAATATGACTTATATTATGATACTCATAAGGGTGCAGTAGACACATTGACTTCTAAGAAAGGAAATGGTGCCGATCAAGCACATCTTCTGATTGCAATGTATAGGACTGCTGGATTAAAGGCAAGATATGTTCATGGGGAATGTAACTTTTTTATGGGAGGCAAATCCCGTGGTCATGTTTGGACTCAGGTTCTTATTGACAATACATGGATTTGTGGAGACACAACAGATTTGGCTAATAAATTTGGAAGCATATCTGCTTGGAATGTGAATAAGTATACTCTGTTGAACAAGTATAGGGAGCTTCCATTCTAGAGTCAACAACAATGGTCTAAATAGGTTTTAAATTGAAATCTTGGTTATTTGAAAATGCATTTGTGCAATAAGATTCATAGTGATGTTGATTTTTTTTGATAATGTGGCATGAAGTCACATTTTTTTTTTAATTTTTCCCGTTAAAATAAATGCTTAAAAACATCAATTAATTTTTAAAAATCACGACACATCTTTTTTTTTAAATAATATTTTAATAAGTTTAGTATACCTTATATTCAAAACATTTTTCTCATTTTTTCATAAATATTATATAAATAATACTACAAAAATACCATTCAACTAATTATAAATTTGATGTTGAGTGTTTTGATATACAAAAAATGTATAATTATCTTAATATTGCTTATTGCTTGCATTGCTGTTACTGATGTTAGTGCAGCTGATAATTTCACTGATGATAATTATACTGTGAGTTCTATCGAAACTCTTAAAATGGAAGAAATTAACGATTCGTTTGATGAAGAAATATTATCAAGCCCCTTTGGTACTTTCACTGAATTAAATCAAATTCTAGGTGATCAATCTGAATGGACTATAAATTTGGATAAAGATTATTCTTTTTCTCCAAGTGTTGATTCAAATCTGGTTAATGGAATTGTTATAGACCGTTCCATTACTATTAATGGTAATGGACATACAATTAATGCGAATAATCAATCCAGAATTTTTAATGTAACTAATCATGTTAATTTCAACAATATAGTCTTCAAAAATGCTTATGCTGACAGTGGTTCAGCAATTACTGGTTCGAACTATGCGGTTTCAAATTGTAGATTTGTTTCCAATGATGCTTCATCACATGGTGGAGCCATGTTGGGAGGATTTGCTAGAGATACAGTTTTTGAAGATAATTCTGCAGAAATTTAGGGTGGTGCAGTTTATAATTCCAATATAAACAATTGCTCTTTTGTCCGCAATTCTGCAAAAGAAGGTGGGGCTATGTATAATTCTTACGCTTCTTTATCTACATTCATGTATAATTCTGCAACTTCCAATGGTGGAGCGATGTCTTTGGGATCTGCTGACCATTCTGTTTTTATTTCCAACACGGCCTCAAATTATGGCGGAGCAGTATTCAATTCATATGTTGAAAAATGTAATTTCTCAAGAAATTCCGCTGTTAATGGTGGTGCTTTGGGGGGTAACTCCTACTCTGCTGTGGATTCCCTTTTTGAATATAATTCTGCTACGAATGGGGAGCAATGTTTAATGGTACTGCATCTTCTTGCACATTCTTCAAGAATACTGCTGAAACTGGAGGTGCTAAATATGCAGGTTCTGCGGTAGATTGTCTTTTCAATGATAATCATGCTACTAAACAAGGGGGCGCTATAGGAGATACATATGCGGTCAACTGTAATTTCACATATAATTCCGCCCCTCAAGGAGGAGCAATGGCTTTAAACTCTGCTGTTAATTCGTTATTCATGTTTAATACTGCAGATAATGGTGGGGCAATGTATAGTTCTTATTCTGATAAATCCAAATTTTATAATAACTCCGCTAATAAACACGGTGGGGCAATATATGGGAGCAGTGCAGTTTCATCTGAATTCAGATATAATCCTGCGATTAATGGTGGTGCGGCAGCGTTGTCTGATGTGAGTGATTCATCATTTTTTAACAACTATGCAGATGAACTTGGTGGAGCTAATTACCAATGTTCTGCTAGAAGGTCTTTATATTTAGAAAATGAAGCTAAACTTGGCGGTGCCATTGAAGAGGGATCTGCTTCAGGTTGTACATTTAGAAAAAATATTGCTAAAATTTCAGGAGGTGCGAAATTCAATGCTTATGTTGAAAATTCCGAATTTGAAGGAAACTTGCCTCCTTATGCTATATATGCATCAGATTTTATAGGACTTGAAGGTTTTGGTGGTGATATAAATATTAAAATGTACGATTCTCCAAGTTATCCTGTTACTGGTGTTAATTCCACAATTAAAGTTTATAATTCCAAAAACATGTTAATTGGAACATATATTTCAGAAGTTGGGTACAATTGGTTTATAGATTTCAAAGCTGGTAAATATAATGCCATAATTAATGTTGATGACAAGGCTTATGAAGTAGATTCTCATAGGCTATCAATCACCATAAAAAAATCTTCATTTATATATGCTGCCAATGTGGTTACAAATTATCAGGACGGTAAGGTATTGCTTGTAAACTTGCATGATTCTGCCGGCAATGTTATTAAATATGCTAAAGTTTCCGTCATTATCAAGGGTGTTACCAAATCTTATGTAACTGATGATAATGGTCAGGTTAAGGTTCCTACAAAATCTCTTGCCCCTGCTACTTATGATGTATCAATAAAGTATGATGGTGATACAACTTATGATAAAACTTCTGCTAAAGCCAAAATTACAGTTAAAAAGACAAGTTCAAAAATAATTGCAGCCAAAAAAACTTTTAAGGTTAAAGATAAAACTAAAAAATACACTGTTACATTGAAAAATAAAAGGAATGCTGTAATTAAATCACAAAAAGTTACTATCACTGTTGGTGGTAAGACTTATTCTGCTAAAACCAGTTCAAAAGGTATTGCAACTTTTAAACTTACAAAATTAACTAAAAAAGGAATTTTTAGTGCTGTTGTTAAATTTGCTGGCAACAAATATTATAATTCCATTAAAACTACAGTAAAACTTACAGTTAAAAAATAGTTTTAAAATTATCATAACATTTATTTTTTATCATGATGAATAATATATTAGGTGATTTAAATGAGTTTAATATTTATAATAGTACTTGTTGTAATTATCCTATTTATTGCATTTACAATTGTGCATTTATATAATAATCTTGTAAATTTAAGAAATAGGGTAAAAAACAGCTATTCTCAAATTGATGTTCAACTTAAAAGAAGAAATGACTTAATACCTAATCTTGTTGAAACTGTTAAAGGTTATGCTGCTCATGAAAAAGGTGTTCTTGAAGAAGTTACTAAAGCAAGAGCGGGTGTTATGAATGCAAATGGTGTTGAAGAAGTTAGTGCTGCAGATAACCAATTGACTGGTGCATTGAAATCTTTATTTGCTGTTGCTGAAAGTTACCCTGACTTGAAAGCAAATGCTAATTTCCAACAATTGCAATCTGAATTATCCGATACTGAAGATAAAATTTCATATGCAAGACAATTCTATAACGATGTTGTTTTAAAATATAATAATGCATGCCAAACATTTCCAAGTAACCTTTTTGCAAAAATGTTTCATTTTGAAGAAGCCGAATTCTTTGAAGCTCCTGCTAGTGACCGCGAAGTGCCTGAAGTTAAATTTTAATTAAGAGGTTCGTATGAATAATAAAAGAATATTAGGAATAATTTTTTTATTCTTAATATTAATTTCAGTTATTTCTCTTGTTTCAGCAGAGGACCACAGTTATTCTATTGAACATTCCTGGATTGACTTAACTGTTGGAAGTAATGGTTTGCTTCATGTAAAGGAAACATTTGATTACTCTTTTGAGGGTGAATTTTCAGGAGTCTATAGGGACATTACCCTTCGGGATGGTCAAAATATTTCTCATATTAATGTAACTGCTGATGGGGCATATCCTGTTTTGAAACAAGAAGACAAGAACGGCAACAAACATCTGGTGATAAATCTATACTCTGATGCTGCCCACACTAAAAAGATAAAAGACTGTAGTGTTAAAGTTACTTTAAATTATGATTTTTCTGGTGTTGTAACGTTGTACAATGACACTGCACTTCTCCAATACAATATGTGGGGTAAAAATTGGGATACTGGCGTTGGTGGTATCGATTTAAAAATTCATACTCCTGGAAATAAAAACAATGAAATATATTTTACTCCTTCTGATTTGATAAAATCCAATAATACAAATGGAAATGAGATTACTGCCACTACCAGTAATGTTCCTGAGGATAAGGTATGTGGTTTTGTTCTTTTAATGCCTTTGGATGATTTTCACAATGCAAGTTATGCCAGACATTTGAATGAAAACGGCAAAGAACAGGTGCTTAAAAGCATTCATGATACTTTGAACGGCGAAAAATTTTGGAATTCCGTATTGTCATTTTTAACTTTTATACCTCTCTTAAGTCCAATTGGTGCATTAATTATATATTTAAGACATGGTAGGGAACCTAAAGTTGATTATGATGGTATATATGAAAGGGAACTGCCAACTGATGATTCTCCAGCTGTTGTAAATGCGCTTGTTGATAATAAAAATGATATTGGAAATCCGAATATGAAAGGATTTGAAGCGACAATTTTAAGTCTAATTGATCGAAAAGTCCTTGATTTGCACTCACAGGAGAACAGTGAAACCAATACTCGTGATTTGTATTTAACATTTAATTATGATTCAAAAGACCAATTGAGCGATAGCGAAACAATTGTATTCGATACTTTGGAAAACTTTGCTGAGGAGGGTACTTTGAATTTATCATCTTTCAATGACCAGTTGCAAAATAGCTTCAATGCAGGCTGGTTTGCAGACCAAATTAGAAATTGGCAAAGTCATGTCATTTTTGAAATTGACGAAAATGGTGTTGAATCATACTTTAACGATACTGGTTCATCAGAAATGACTGGATTAGGTATTGTTGGAATTGTTGTAGGTATTGCAATTGCAGCTATTGGATTTTTCTTTGGAGGAACCCATACATTTACCACAATTGTTGCAGGAATCGCTTTGGTGGTATTTTCAGTAATATTGCTGTTTATTCCTGAAAGTGTCTTTGGACAATGGACAGAAAAAGGTAGAGTCTTCTATCTTAAATGGTCAAACTTTAAGAAGTTCTTAAAGGATAACAGTTTAATTAAAGAACACCCTCCAGAATCAATTGTTATTTGGAAGAAATATTTGATTTATGGTACTGCTCTTGGAGTAGCTGATAAGGTTTATGATGCCATGAAATTGCAGATGCCTGATGTTTATGAATATGATGATGGTATTTTCTTATATCACCACTATGGTGGATATTACATGATGCATAATGCATATTATATTGGTGATAAGATGGGTGATCCTTCAGCGGATTCATTTGATTTTGGCGGTTTTGATGACTTCGGCGGCGGAGGATTCGACGGCGGAGGTGGAGGGGCATTTTAGCTTCTCTTTTTTTTTAATTTTTTTGATACTATGGATAGAAATAAAGGATTCATTACAATACTAATTTTTTTGACATTATTTCTGGCTATTTCTACTGCATCTGCTGATGACGATAAAAGTTATACAATTGACCAGGCATTCATAGACTTGACTGTCGGAAGCAGTGGATTGCTTCATGTTGACGAACAGTTTGATTATACTTTTAAAGGGTCTTATAATGGTGTTTATAGGGATATTCCTCTAAAATCCGGTGAAAAGATTGATAATATTAAAGTATCGGCTGTTGGTGCTTATCCTGTTCTTCAGGAAAGTGAGGAGAATGGACAAAAGCACCTGAAGATATATTTATATTCTGATGAAGCACATACTAAAAAGATTCATGATTGTTCTGTGTCTGTTTTCATCAGTTATGATATGAAAAATGTTGTAACCTTATTTAATGATGTAGGGGCTCTTCAATATAAGATTTGGGGAGATGAATGGGATGTTGGTGTAGGTAAGGTAATAACATCCATTACGCTGCCTGGCGATAAAAATAACACTTACTATTTAAATCCTGATGAATACACAGTTGACAAAAATTCAAATGGAAGCACCATTGTTGCTGAAACCACTTCTATTCCTAAAGGTGAAATGTATGAAGCGCTTGTTCTGATGCCACTAACCGATTTCAAGGATGCAACTTATGCAAAGCATGTAAATGAGGATGGCAAAGATAAGATTCTTAAAAATTTAAATGACAGTATAAGCAGCAGAAATTTCTGGAATACGACATATCTGATTTTGGGCTTATTGTCCATATTGAGCCCAATAGGAGTCATTTTTACCTACCTGAAATATGGCAGAGAACCTAAAGTTGATTATGATGGAATATACGAAAGGGATTTGCCTTCCAATGATTCTCCTGAGGTAATTAATGCAATTATAGACAATAAGAATTCCATTGGTACGCCAAATATGAAGGGATTTCAGGCATCCATCATGAATCTTATTGACAGGGGAGTTCTTCATATGAATATTGAATCCGACAATAAAGATTTGTTTATAGATTTTAGCAATGTTGATAACAGCGATTTGTCTTTAAGTGAAAAAAGTCTTATTAATGCATTGTATCCTTTTGCTGAAAATGAAATTCTGAATTTATCTTCACTGAATGATAAATTGTCTTCAAAAACCAATGCAAAAAGCTTTCAGGAAGATTACGGCACTTGGTTAGATCATGTAAAAAATGAATGTGGTGATAAAAAATCACAATACTTTGATGATAGGGGTTCTACATTAATTTCAGCCATTGGTTTTTTAGGCCTTGCTTTTGGAGTTATTATTGCTATTTTAGGATTTATAACTGAACTTGGAAATGGTTTTGTTTCAGTTTTGGGTGGAGGGTTTTTAATAGTCTTTTCACTGGCACTGATGTTTGTTCCTGAAGACATATTTGGAAGGTGGACAAAAGAAGGCCGGCTGTTCTATCTGAAATGGTCAAACTTTAGGAAATTTTTAAAGGATAACAGTTTAATTAAAGAACACCCTCCCGAATCAATAGTCATTTGGAAAAAATACTTGATTTATGGTACAGCTCTTGGAGTAGCTGATGAGGTTTTCAAATCCATGAAACTGCATGTGTCCAATATTTCAGATTATGATGATGGTATTTTCCTGTATCATTATTATGGGGGATATTATGTATTTAATCAGGCATTTAAAACAAGTGAGTCCGCAGCAAATCCATCATCCGATTCGGGTGGATTCGGTGGATTCGGAGGCGGATCTGGAGGTGGTGGGGGTGGAGCATTCTAGTTCCATTTCTTCACTTCAAATTAATTTTTTTTTATTTTTAAAATTTTTAAAAAATAACATGTTTAAACAATACCTTTATATATGTTGAGGTAAATATATTATTTTATCTTGTTATTCTAGATAACTTGATGTGCAAGTATTTGCTAACTATTTTATGCCGAGATAGTCTAGCCTGGTAAGGCGCGAGACTGGAAATCTCGTGGGCATTCCGCCCTCCTGGGTTCA
>ONQL01000060.1 GCA_900319985.1 uncultured Methanobrevibacter sp.
ATCAAAGGTCAGATATAAGCAAATCATGATAATGACCAATATCACTATCAAATAAAAAACTTGCTTTAATAAGAATACTTCTTCGGAAGGAAAATATTCCTGGGGATTTGAAAGCCTTGACTTTTTAAAACGGGCAATTAATCTGCCATTATTAACAATGTATTTGGTAATATATGCTAAAGCAGTGAAAATTCCTATTGCAACCAATATTTGGAAAATAGAAATAAATATCCATTCAAGACCCATTATATTTCCTCTCCTTCTTCAATCATTTTTTTTAACTCTTCAAATTCCTTTTTGAAATGTCTAATTAAAAGTGCAGCTGTTAATGTTGCGGCACCTACTCCGGAAAGAATATATCCTCCCCAAACCAGTAATAAACTGTTGAGTTTGCCAGAAATAGTATTGCCAAAAGCAGAATAACCATTGCCTGTAAATTGATTGGAAACAATTACAAGGGAATCTAAGGCATTAGCACCTTCGGCATATTGTGTTATGAAAAACCCTGCGAATATTACTGTAAATAATCGGCATATTGTGTTATGAAAAACCCTGCGAATATTACTGTAAATAATAATATTATAGTTAATCCCAAAGCGTTTGAGTTAGTATATTCTATAAATTTATCAAGATTGAGTTTTGCGAAGTATATAAAGATAAAAGCATGGAGAAAATCTGCAAAAATTACTAAACTAAGGCCAAATAATGGATAAACTAAAGATCCATATGGAATCAATAACAACCAGATAATCCTATTTTTCCAAGTACTCATATCTAATGTGATTGCGAAATATAGTGAAAGTGCAATGTCAAATATTGCAAAATAATACACATCACTTTGTGACCCCACTAGAGAATAGAAAATATTTACAACACACAATGCCATCAAAATTAAATAAAAAACCTGTATTAAAGTATGAACTTCATCTTCAGGCAATAATTCATTGATATTTATGGAGTTTTCACATTTATTTTTTAATTTATGATATATGACTTTGCCTAAAATGGTTAAAACTAGAAAGATAATAATTACCACGGATAATTGAAACAAAGTACGAGCAAATATTTCCATAGGTTCACCAATTAACTTTTATATTGCTAATCATTATTAATATTTTAGGAATTGAAAAATTAAATAATTATATAATAAACTATTAAGATAAATATTACATGTCTTTATAAAGAGATTATATTAAAAATATTTAAGTTGAATAACCGAGACTGCAACATTTCCAAAATAATTTTATTTTACTTTTCAGCGTTTAGCACATCTGAGGAGGAAATTGAAAAAATGTTGTTTGTGTTGGAAGATGATAACCAAGTTTCTTTATTTGACGGTTGTTGGTAATAAATATTTTAGGTGGTTTAAAATGGAATATGAAATAAAAGGCGGTTCTTTTCCTATGGTAATATGCACATTACAAAAGGGAGAAACAATGAAAAATGAAACAGGGGCAATGTCATTCATGACATCCGGTATGAAAATGGAAACCAATACTGGTGGAGGCTTATTGAAAGGGCTTGGAAGGGCATTGTCTGGTGATACTCTATTTTTAAATTTCTTTACTGCAGAATCCGACGGAGAGCAAATTGGATTTTCATCATGCACTCCTGGAAAAATCATGCCTATAAGATTGGATGGCTCAAATACAATTATTGGTCAGAAAAATGCCTTTTTAGCAGCTGAAGAAAGTGTTGATATTGACATATACTTTAGAAATAAGCTTGGAACTGGAATATTTGGTGGTGAAGGTTTCATCCTTCAAAAATTCACTGGAAATGGTATGGTATTTTTAGAAATTGATGGGGAGGTCATTGAAAAGGACTTGGAACCTGGAGAAAAATTATTAGTAGACCCTGGTCATATTGCTGCAATGGAAGAAAGCATTGACTTTGACATTGAAAGAGTTAAAGGAGCTAAAAATGTATTATTTGGAGAAGGATTATTCTTCTCAAAATTAATAGGGCCGGGCAAAGTATGGATTCAAACAATGCCTATATCTAAATTGGCTGAATCATTAATTCCTTTCTTACCAGAACGTAAGGAATAATTAAAAAGAGTTTATTTTTATAATAAACTTTTTTTTTTAATTTTATTTTTAAAACCAAACACTGGAATTTAAATTAATTTAGTTTTACTTAGAAGTTAATCTGTTGTTCATTAAAAAAAGTTCAGATAATTATTTTTTTGATAAAAAAAGAAAAAAAGAAAAAAAGATTGGTTTGATTATGCTTCGGAGTATAACAAACCAATAGCTCTATTGTAGAAGAATACAAAGTAAACTGAAAAAATACCTAATAAAATAGCACCAATGGTATTATTCATATTAGTAATTAATGCAAGGATAAATGCAACGATTACTAAGATAACTACAATAACAAGAACAGTTGCAATGATTTTACCTAATCCTACTCTGGAAATGTCTCCAATAGCTTCTCCAATAGCTAAAGCATCACCTAAATTATCGGTTTTTGCTAATCTACATTTAGCCATAAAGTTAGCCAAAGCAAATAAAATAACTAAAATTAAGCTGATTATGACCATAATCCAGTCTCTGAGGAAAAGACTTAAAATGAAAATAAGAATTGCAGGAATAATGTAATATACAATGCTGACAACAATTAATTTAACAGCATTTGTGATTTGTCTTCCGAAGTCTATTCCAGGACTATCTGATCTTCTTTCAATACCATATTTTATAATGTCTAAACCATATCCTTCAATTAAGAACAGTACAAGAATAAAAACAATAATTCCAACAATACTCAATCCGCTAAAAGCAAATCCGGCAAAACCTTTTGTAGAAAATGAAGCTGCAATTGTGAGTAATGATGCACCTCCGATAATTCCTGCGATTATGCCTAAAACTGCATATAAAACTAATGCTTTAATATTACTAAATGGGTATCCTAAAGCATCTCCTATTATGTCTCCTACGCCCATATTTATCACCTTTTTTTTTAATTTTTGTTTAAAATTGAAACTCATTAGAGTTGTTACCATGTTTATTTGTCAATCAATATAAATATTTCGATAAAATTTCTTTTGTTTTGAAATCAAATCGTAAATAAAGTGTTCAGTTGTATAATTTCCATTCTGTATTTTTTTAAGATTTTTGTGAGGATTAATTTAAAAAAAGAAAATTTGGTTGAAATAAATTCTCTTTTTATTAAAAAAGGATATTACTATTTTGAAATTCGCTGAAGTTAATTTCAAAAGATTATGATTTCTCATTTTAACGTTCACTCTTGGTCTTATCATCAAATAAATGATAGTCAAAATAAGCATGACAACATGCAAAACAAGTAGGATCAATGAGGTTTGGTTGAATGCTACGACGGAAGTAGTGTTGTGGTCTATGGTACGTCCTGCTAAAACAGCCACTATGACAACTAAGATTGATGAGTCGATTGCTGAACCATTGTGCCTGTGCTATGGGGCATAAAAATCACTCATCAGATAACGACGACTGTTGTAATAATTGACTAGGCAATTGTTACCAAGCAGGCAACCTAGATAAACAGAATCAATAGCTGCATCCTAACTGTAATTTTACATTCATTTTTCACTGAAATGGGCTTATGATTATAATTTCGTAAGGAATTATATATTTTTGTTTATAAACTGTATTTTGTAATGGTTAAAGTTTGAATATCTAGTTTTTAAATCAAACCATGATATAAATATTTAAATAACTATTTTCACAAATTCACTCATAGTGATGATTATGAAAGCTTTAAAAATTATGATTGTCATGCTTATTTTAATTATGTCGGTGGGGGTTGTCTGTGCAGCAGAAAACATTACTGAAGATATTAAATATGATGACAGTCAGGATATTTTGGAAAGTACACAAGAATATGTCGTTGCTGTGGACGATTCGCCACAGTCATTTTCTCAATTAAATGAAGAGATAATAAATGCGACAGGAAACTATTTGAAATTGAATGCCGACTATAAATTCAACAGTTCATCAGATAGTGAGGGCGGAATCGTTATTAGAAATGACAATTTTGTTCTTGACGGTGAAGGACATACAATTGACGCAAATAATCAGGCTAGGGCTTTTGTTATTTTGGGAACAAATGTAACGGTTAATAACCTTACCATAATCAATGCAAACTCTCAGGCAGGTAGTGCATTCATTATTCCATCAGGTTCACTAACAACAAATTATGTAAACATTGATAACTGTACTGCTGTTCGGGGAGTAGTTTTTACAGAAAATGGTCCAAGCTATACTAATAACTATGGTAAAATCACGGATTCAACTAGTGATAGTTTTGGAGTAGTATATATAGCCAATTCCACTGCAACTTTCAATAATGTATTCATGAGCAGTTCTAAAGAATTGGTATGGGGATTTGTCTATGGTAGGCTTGGTGCTACCATCACTGTTCTAAACTCTGTATTTGCAAATACAAGATCCCAGTATTCTACTGCAATTATGTCAGACAAATCAACAATTATCAAGAATTCAAAATTCATCAACTTATATGCCAACTTTACTGCAGGCGCTGTTGCAGTAAAGGGAATAAAGGAGGATGCAGTGATTGAAAATTGTACATTCGTAAATGTTTCTTCTTCAAAAAATGGAGGAGCATTATTTATTGATACCTATGATACTGTGTTTAAACCTGTATCAATTACTAATTCCACTTTCACAGATTGTAATTCCGGATTTGGTGGAGCCATAATGGCATTAGGAGGTAATATTACCATAAAAGATTGTAATTTTACAAATAATGTTGTATTATTCGATGGTGGTGCAATATATACATCTCATTCAATCATGACTATTTCAAATTCAATATTCAATGCAAATGGAGGATACGGATCTGTAATTGGACGTGATTCTTATGGTGGTGCAATTTATGGTGATGTCTGTGAATTAAATTTATATGATTCAAAGTTAGTCAACAACTTCGCACAATCTGGTTCAGCAATATACTTATATGATTCAGATTATGATATTGAAAGCAATGCATTTGACAATAATTCTGATTTAAATGGCACTTATATGGATATTTATACTGCATTTGAAAAGACAATCAATACCTTAAATAATAACAATTACAGTAGAGATAATTCTACAAGTTTGAACAATGAATTCTATGAAACAATCGTTGACATTCCTGGAGTGCAAATAGAATTAATAAATAATGCAATTGATGTTGCCACACTCCCTTCTAAATTTGATTTACGTGAATGGGGTTGGGTTACTCCTGTCAAAAGCCAGGGAAATATGCTGTCATGTTGGGCGTTTGCAACTGCAGGTGCACTAGAATCTTCAATATTAAGATATTTAGGAATTTCAATGAGTCTTTCAGAAAACAACATACAGAATATGGGACTACAATACTCCAGATACGGTTTAGACGGCATGACTGAAGCCGGAGCCATAGTTGTCGGTAGTGGTTATGCATTGGGTTGGTTTGGTGTATTTGCATCCGATTATGATGTATATGACCAACTTGGAAAAGTTTCACCAATAATCGCACCAACTTCAGCCATTCATATCCAAGACCTAATCATCATACCTCCACGTAAAAATTCAACAGACAATGGCCTGTTAAAAGAGGCTATTTTAAAATATGGTGCAGTAGGAATTGCTTATTACGGTACAAATGTCCTTCCGTATGTCAATGGATCTTCACAATATGTTCCAGATAATATTGGTCCAAACCATGGAGTTGCACTTATCGGATGGGATGACAACTATCCTAAAGAAAACTTCTATATCACACCGCCTAGTGACGGTGCATGGATTATCAAAAATAGTTGGGGAGAAACCGTTGGAGACAATGGATATTACTATATTTCCTATTATGATACCACATTTGCAACTGCGATGGAATCATATGCATTTATACTCAACAACACTGTCCCATATAATAAAAATTACCAAGTAAATGTTATGGGCGCATTAGGCTTTTTAGACGTTTCAAACGAATACAAGAACATCTATGAAGCATTTGATGATGATTTGATTGCAGGTGTTGGAACATACTTCAATCAAAGTGGTGTGGAATACACTGTCGAAATCTATGTCAATGATGTTTTAAGACACACACAAAGCGGTATTTCCCCATATTATGGATTCCATACCATCCAACTGGACACTTTTGTTCCGGTTAAAAAAGGAGATATCTTTACTGTTAAAATCAAATCAAACAATGGTCCAGTGCATGCCCAATCAAGATTACATTATCCTGCAAACACATCATTCTACTTACAAGATGGTGAATGGAAAGATGCATCTTTGGAAAGTCAAGTCTGCGTTATAAAGGCATATACTGTTGCTGATGATTCCATAATCATTGACAATAAGAATATTTCAGTTGACTATGATGGTGGTAAATATTTCTCCGTTAAAGTTACAACCGCAGACGGCCATGCAGTCGGTGCAGGTGCAAAAGTCACCTTCACAATCAATAAGAAAACAAAAACAGTAACAACCAACAAAAACGGAATAGCAAAAATAAAAATAACAGACGTCCCTAAAAAATACACAATAATGACCAAATATAAAGGCAAAACCTATAAAAACACTGTTACTGTTAAACAGGTACTTAAAGCAAGCAAAGTTACTGTTAAAAAGACAGCTAAAAAATTTACCTTGAAAGCAATACTTAAAATCAATGGCAAGTTGATTAAAGGCAAAGTCATTAAATTCAAATTCAATGGCAAAACTTATAATGCTAAAACTAATGCAAAGGGTATTGCACAGAAAACTTTAACCAAAAAAGTTATCAACAAGCTTAAAAAAGGTAAAACCTACACTGTTGGAGTAACATATGCAAAAGACACAATAAAAACAACTGTTAAAGTTAAGTAGATAATCCATATCTACTTTTCACTTATTTTTTTTACAATATAATAGTTCATTCATTTTTTTACCAAAGCATTTAAAATAATTATCATTAAAAATTCTTAAAATTAAATAAGCATTATTATATATCAATTTTTCACATATCTTTAATTGTGATAATTATGAATGTTTTAAAAATTATGATTGTCATGCTTATTTTAATCATGACGATGGGGGCTGTCTGTGCAGCAGAAAACATTGCCGACGATATTGTAGGCGATGACAGTCAGGAGATTTTGAAAAATGTGCAGGGGGACATCACAACCTATGATAATTTGGATATTTTGGATGCCTCTCAAAACGATATCTGCACGGCAGGTGATGATTCATTTACTAATCTGGCTGATGAAATAGAAAGTAAAAATGTCGTAGAGTTAACTCATGACTACAAATTTAATAATGAAACTGATAACAAAAACGGAATTGATATTGCTAAGGACAATTTTGTACTCAACGGTAATGGCTACACAATTGACGGAAAAAACTGGTCAAGAATATTCAACATTACTGCAAACAATGTATCAATAAATGATTTAATCCTAATCAATGGTAATGCCGAAAAAGGTGGAGCAATCTATGCTACAGGATCATTAATATTAAACAATGTCACATTCATAAACAACTATGCAAAAATAGAGGGGGGAGCTATAGGACTATATGGTAATGTAATTCTTAATTGTGACAATTCTGATTTTATAGACAATTATGCGGAAGCAGGTTCAGCAATATTTGTTCAGAAAGGAGTATTAAATCTTTACAATGCAGATTTAAGTTCGAAAATATTCAACATGTATTCACAAATTGCGGTACTTACCAACTCTACAGTTTACATAGAAAACGCTACTTTTTCAAACAGTAAATCTTCCTATTCTCCGGCATTGTATCTTAGAAGTTCCAAAACTTCAATAATTAATTCAAAATTCATTAATTTAAGGGGTAATATTACTTCAGGTGCAATAGGCGTTAGGATGGGTGGTGACTTATATGTTAAAAATTGTGAATTCATAAATACTACTTCATCTAAAAATGCGGGAGCAATTTTTGCAGATGTTCTATACGATGATTATTTGGGTGTTGTGACAATAATTGATACAGTATTCAAGGATACCCGTTCAGAATTTGGTGGGGCATTACTTCAATTAAGTGGAAATTTATTCTTAAACAATACAAAATTCATAAACGGCCATGCAGCTCATAATGGTGGATCAGTTTACCTTTCATATGTAAACGGTGTAATCAATAACTGTACCTTCGATTCAAACGGTGTTGATGTTATTGAAGGTTATCCGACTTATGGTGGTGCAATATTGTTGGATATGGGCACCTATAACATTTCAGAATCTAAATTCTTCAATAACTATGCAGGTGCAGGGGCTGCGATTTATGCATATGATTCAGCATATACTATCAGTAATTCAATTTTTGAAAACAATACAAATCCTATTTACACCTTTTTCGATAAACAATCCAGTATAGATGAAACAAACATTTTCATCAATGACAACAACATCTCCATCAATAATACATTTTTTGCAACAATAATACCTGGAGAGGGCATGCAATTAATCTTGAGTAATAACACCATTAATGTCACCACTCTTCCATCCAGATATGATTCACGTGACTGGGGATGGACATCATCAGTTAAAGCACAAGGATGGATGGGTTCCTGTTGGACATTCGGAATGACAGGTGTCCTAGAATCATCATTATTGAAAGCTGCAGGTATCACAACTGACTTTTCAGAAAACAACATGCAGAATACCATGTTGAAATATTCAATTTATGGTTCTCCTAACATAGATGAAGGTGGAGGCAACAATTATGCGGTAAGTTATCTGTTGAGTTGGCTTGGAGCATTCACACAGGATGCGGATACCTATGATGAAATGGGAAAAATTTCACCCTTAATCACAACCAATCAGGACATTCATGTTCAAGATTTGATGTTCATATATAATAATGAGATACCAAACGGCACACATCTTAAAGAAGCAATATTGAAATACGGTTCTATAGATGTGTGTTATTATGGACAATCCAGATATGATGAAGTAAGTCTTTATTATAATACTGAAACATATGCACAGTATGTTGATGTATTTGTAACGCCAAATCATGATGTTTCAATTGTAGGATGGGACGATAATTTCCCAAAAGAAAAGTTTTTAACACCTCCTCCTGGTGATGGTGCATGGATTGTTAAAAACAGTTGGGGTTCCGGTTGGGGAGACAATGGCTATTTATATGTTTCATATTATGACCAATCACTCCTACCATATACTGGCACTATAAACACGGCAGCTACGGCAATCATATTTGAAAATACTGTACCTTACAATAAGAACTATCAATATGATATTATATGGGGAGGTGCTTTTGTTCCCGCCAGTAATGAAAATATAAGTTATATGAATGTCTATGAGGCATTGGATGATGATTTGATTGCAGCTGTCGGAACATACTTCAACCGCAGTGATGTCAATTATAAAGTTCAGATTTATGTAAATGATGAATTGAGATTGACTCAAGAGGGAGTATCACCGTTCATAGGTTACCATACTATCAAATTAGATGAATACATTCCAATCAAAAAAGGTGATATCTTTAAAGCTGTAATGACCTCAGATGCAATGCCGGGTTTTAATTTAAGAGAAACAAGGCTGCATTATGATAAGAATATTTCATTTTTCTCATATGATGGACAGACTTGGATAGATTGTTATACTGAAGATGCAATCGCATGTTTAAAAGTCTATACTGTTGTTGACGATACCAAAATCATCAACAATAAGGACATTTCAGTTGACTATAATGGTGGTAAATATTTCAGTGTTAAAGTCGTAACTGCTGATGGGCATGCTGTTGGTGCAGGTGCAAAAGTCACCTTCACAATCAACAAAAATACAAAAACAGTAACAACCGACAAAAACGGAATAGCTAAGATAAAAATAACAGATGTTCCTAAAAAATACACAATAATAACCAAATTCAAAGGTAAAACCTACAAAAATACTGTTACTGTTAAACAGGTGCTTACAACCAAAAAAGTCACTGTTAAAAAGACAGCCAAAAAATTTACCTTGAAGGCAACTCTTAAAATCAACGGCAAACTGGTTAAAGGCAAAGTCATTAAATTCAAATTCAATGGTAAAACCTATAAAGTTAAAACCAATAAAAAAGGCATCGCACAGAAAACTTTAACCAAAAATATCATCAAAAATCTCAAAAAAAGTAAAACATACACTGTCAAAGTAACCTACCTTAAAGACACAATAAAAACAACTGTAAAAGTTAAGTAGATAATCCCTATCTACTTTTCACTTATTTTTTTTTACAATTTATTAGTTCATTCATTTATTTACCAAAGCATTTAAAATAATTCTCATTAAAAATTCTTAAAATTAAATAAGCAAGATTATATATCGACTTTTCATATATATTTAATTGTGATAATTTATGAAAGCTTTAAAAATTTTGATTGTCATGCTTGTTTTAATCATGTCGGTAGGTGCTGTGTGTGCAGCAGAAAGCATCACCGAAGATGCAATTGGAGATGACAGTAAAGAAATATTAGAAACGGTTCAGGAGGATATCACAACTGACGACAGTACTGATATTCTTGAAACCGCTCAGAATGACATCTACACAGCAAGTGATGATTCATTCACCAACTTGACTGATGAAATAAATAGTAAAGATGTTGTGGATTTAACCCACGACTACAAATTCAACAACGAAGCCGATGACAAAAGCGGAATTGTTATCGGCAAGGACAATTTTGTACTCAACGGTAACGGCCACACAATTGATGGTAAAAATCAATCAAGAATATTCAACATTATAGCAAACAACATAACATTAAATGATTTAATCCTAATCAACGGTAATGCCGAAAAAGGTGGAGCAATCTATGCTAGCGGATCATTGACATTGAACAATGTTACTTTCACTGACAACTATGCCTCTAAACAAGGTGGAGCTGTAGGTCTTTACGGTGATGTAACCCTTAACTGTAACGATTCTCATTTCATTGACAATTATGCCGAAGCGGGATCATCAATATTCGTTGAGAAAGGCAAATTGAACATTTACAATACCGATTTAAGTTCAAAGGTCTTCAATAAGTATTCTCAAATTGTTGCTTTTAAAAATTCCATAATCTATGTTGAAAACGTTACTTTTATTGATAGTGCATCTTCTTATGCTACTGCATTA
>ONQL01000042.1 GCA_900319985.1 uncultured Methanobrevibacter sp.
AGAAACCATTAAAAATCTTAACAAATTTTTTAAAATGCTCCGGCCGGGATTCGAACCCGAGTCTTCGGCTCGAAAGGCCGAAATGATTGGCCGGACTACACCACCGGAGCATAAGTACAAATAAAGTTTAATTAACATGGGCCCAATGGGGTTCGAACCCATGGCCTTCCGGTTATGAGCCGGACGCTCTACCTGGCTAAGCTATGGGCCCCAAAAGCGCCATCGACAGGACTCGAACCTGTGACCAATCGGTTAACAGCCGAACGCTCTACCTACTGAGCTACGATGGCATATGATACCCATCTACTCAACCAAATACAACCCATGTTTAAAAATCAAAAGACTTTAAACAGTAATAATAACTATGCATCACATAGTATATAAATCTTTTGGTTTTTTCCAAGTTTATTGAAAAAAACGAAATAAATTTACAATAATAGATTATATGAACTAATATATAAACTTTAAGAATCAATATTAAAAACATGGATTCTAACATATTTGACCTATTAAAACAAGCCAACGAAACAACAATTAAAAAACATGGAAAATTAATTACTCTTGAAAGAGCGGTTTTTCTATCATGGTGGTGTGACAAGGGAGATTGTGCTTTTTGTTACATGTCAACACAAAAAGATAAAATCAAAGATCCAAAAAAGGCCAGACGTAATATAAATAATATTTATGCTGAAGCGGAAATGTGCAAACGTCTTGACTGGAATATCGAATTTCTATCAGGAGGATACGAATCATTCACAACACATGAAATTAAAGACATTGCTACAACAATCAAGGAAATAACCGGAGATGGTGTTTGGTTAAATACTGGAATCACCGACGAATTAAATGAATACGGCAATGAAATCAAAGGGATAACCGGCGCTGTTGAAGTGGCTAATCCAAAAATTCATGAAAGTGTGTGTCCCAGCAAAAAATTAGATGATATAAGCAATATGTTAGATGTAGCCGGAGAACTTGGCTTTAAAAAGGCAATAACCATAATTTTGGGATTGGGCGAAACTTTAGATGATGTCAAATACATTATCGATTACATTAGAGATCATAAAATAGACAGAGTGATTTTTTATTCTTTAAATCCCCACAAGGAAACCATTTATGCGGATTCATCACAACCTGCATCACTTTATTATGCCCAAGTCGTAGCTCAAGTTAGATTAGCCTTCCCAGACATCGAAATAATATGCGGAACATGGATCGACAATCTGGCAAATATAGGAATACTCATATTAAGTGGAGCAAATGGAATAACAAAATTCCCACTATTTAAAATGTTTGGAACCAAATATGGTAAAAGAGTTGAAGAAGAAGTTAAATGGTCTGGACGAGACATTAAGGGCACCTTTACTGATAAAAATAAATTAGGACCTGAAAAAAGTGAAATTAATCCCGAGCTTGACAAATTTATAAAAAGGTATGTTAAAGAATCATTGAAAAACAAATATTAATTTTTTTAATTTTATATCAACTAAAAAATCATCACCAAAAAACAGCCATTTTTAATAATATTTATAAATCTAATATATCAAATATAATTATAATATAAATTTTTAAAAAATTATCCTATGGAGGAATTATTATTAGTGACGATGTTGACATGATGTGTGGACTTGAAATCCACGTACAATTAGAAACCGAATCAAAATTATTCTGTGATTGTCCTACCAATTACCAGGACGCACCTATAAATTCAAATATCTGCCCAGTTTGTTTAAACCAACCAGGTGCTAAACCACACCCAACAAACGAAAAAGCGTTAGAGAATGCATTAATGATAGCTTTAATGCTTAACTGTGAAATTGACCAAGACGTAATCTATTTCATGAGGAAACATTATGATTATCCTGATTTACCATCAGGTTATCAAAGAACCTCAGTTCCAATCGGAACAAAAGGGGAATTGAATGGAATTAGAATAAGAGAAATTCACGCAGAAGAAGACCCAGGTCAATTTAAACCGGACAGAGGTACTGTCAACTTCAACCGTTCAGGAATTCCATTAGTTGAAATTGTTACCGAACCAGACATTAAATCTCCTGAAGAAGCTAGAAACTTCTTAAAAGAATTAATTCGTGTTTTACAATATAGTGGAGGAGCTCGTGGTGAAGGTACTATGAGGGCTGACGTAAACATTTCTATCAACGGAGGAAACAGAGTAGAAATGAAAAACGTGAACTCCATCAAAGGTGCGTACAAAGCATTGAAATTCGAGCTTATAAGACAGAAAAATCTTATGAAAAGAGGAGTAGAAGTCAAACAAGAAACTCGTGCATACTTAGAATCACAAATGATTACCGTAGGAATGAGATTAAAAGAAGATGCAGACGATTACAGATTCATCACAGACCCAGATTTACCACCAATGAAAATCAGTGATGAAACAATCCAAAGAATTTTAGAAACAATGCCTGAAGCTCCACACAACAAAGTAAACAGGTTTGTTGAAGATTATAATATTGACGAAGAATCTGCTAAAGTATTGACTTCCGAATTAGATCTTGCAATTGCATATGAAGAAGTAGTTAAAGAAGTTGATCCTGTATTTACAGCAAAAATCATGAGAGATGAACTTAAAAGAGTATTATCATATAATAAATTAGACTTTGCAGACAGTGGCATTGGAGTTGATGATTTAGTTGAATTCTTGAAAATGCTTCAAGATAAAGAAATTACTGCAAAGGCAGGTCATAAAATTATTGAACAAATGCCAAACAACGACAAATCTCCAAAAGCTATTGCTGAAGAGTTAGGCTTGCTTGGTGTTGTAAAAGATGATGAAGTATTAGCTGCAGTCAAACAAGCAATTGAAGAAAATCCAAAAGCTGTTGAAGATTATTTAGCTGGTCAAAAAGCGTCAATCAACTTCCTTGTAGGACAAGTCATGAGATTAACCCGTGGAAAAGCTGACCCTGGTGAAACAGTTAAATTATTAAAAGAAAACATTGAATAGAGGGTTGAAAAATGGCTGGAAAAAAATCATATGTTAAAGATTACATGACTAAAAACGTTATTAATGTTTCTCCATCTACAAAAACTGAAGAAGTTATAGCTTTAATGAGAGAAAGTCGTCACAATAGTTATCCAGTAGTTAATAACGGAAAGTTAGTCGGCATGGTAACTGCATTCGATATTGTATCAAAAGAATGGGCAGATACAGTTGAAGAATTAATGAGTACCAAATTGGTAGTTGCAAACCAAGATTTATCCATAAATGATGCTTCAAGAGTAATGTTTAGAAGAGGAATTTCAAGAATGCCTGTTGTAGATGAAAAAGGAGCATTAGTTGGAATCATAACAAACACCGATATGGTAAGGTCACACATAGAAAGGTCAACACCAACCAAAGTGGAATACTTTAAAAAGACCATGGAACAATTATACGGCATCAAAACTACTTTAAAACATATGCCTGTTGAAACCAATAAATTAAGACCTACACAGGATAGAGTTTATGCAGATGAACTTGAAGGAAGAGCCTATGAATTAGAAAAAGGATTGGCTGAACCTGCAATTGTTGTTAAAACTGGAGACCGTTGGATTTTGGTTGACGGACACCACAGAGCAGTTGCATCAAAACAAAGAGGATATGAAACCGTAGATTCCTATGTTGTTGATTTAGGTCAAGACATTAAACTAGGTATGGAAAAAACTGCAGACAAAGCGGGCATTAGAACATTCAATGATATTGAAATTATTGATGATGACAAACATCCATTAATTGCACTTACAGAAAGTATTCAGGACCAAGCATCAAAGGATGATGATTAAATGGACAATGATAAAATCATACGAGAAGTATATGAAGTTTTAGAATCTAGAAGGGATAATCCAATAGATTCTTATACATCCAATATCATGCAAGACAGCGACAAAAAAGCTGAAGATAAAATACTTGAAAAAATAGCTGAAGAAGCTGGAGAAGTATTGCTTGCTGCTAAAAATGATGAAAACTTGGTTTATGAATCTGTTGATTTGATTTTCCACACACTTTTGATTTTGGTTTACAAAGGTGTAGAAATTGATGAAGTCTTCGAAGAATTTGCCAGAAGAAGAAAATAACTTTATTATAAATTAAACAAATATTGGTTAGAACATGTTTGATACATTCGCAGAAAAAAAATTTTTATTAAAACAATTGGTTAAAAGGGATTTAACTTCAAAATACAAAGATTCCGTATTAGGAATTTTATGGAGTTTTTTCAATCCACTTTTAATTATGTTAGTTTTTACAGCAATTTTTTCAATGTTATTTGGAAGATCTATAGAAAATTATCCAGTTTATTTCCTGTCTGGAAGATTGATATACGATTTTTATAACGCAGGTACAAAAGGAGCTATGAACTCAATTAAAAGAAACGCATATCTTTTAAAGAAGATTTACGTGCCGAAATACATGTTTGCGGTAAGTTCAATATGTTATGAATTCGTTAACTTTCTAATATCATTCATAATTTTATTTGGTGTAATGACAATTACTGGTGCTTCATTCCACTTAACAAGTATTTATGCAGTAATACCAATATTTTTACTTGTAATTTTAATATTTGGAATTGGATTAATCTTAGCTGTATGTAACACATACTTTTCAGATGTCGGATATCTCTATAATGTGTTCACATTACTTTTAATGTATGCATCAGCGTTATTTTATCCGATTGAAATTGTTCCTTCATCTATCCAGATACTATTTACATTGAATCCAGTCTACTCTGCAATTTCTTGTTTCAGAGAATCTGTTGTTTATGGAGTTGTACCTGATTTTAGCACACTGCTTTACTTAGCGGCATTTGCATTTACAGTATTTGGAATCGGAATCATATTGTTCAAGATTTATGAGAAAAAATTAGTATTAGAAATATAGTGGGTAATATTATGGGTATCACAGATAAAATTCAAGGAATATTTGGAAAAAAAGAAAAGAATGTATTGCCTGCAAACAATAAAAACAATGTAGCAATTGAAGTAGATGACCTAGTAATGGAATTCAAGGTTACTAAAGACAAAATTGATACACTTAAAGAATATGTAATTAGAACCCTTAAAAGAAATAAAAAAGAAAAGGAAAAAATTAGAATTTTAGATGGAATTTCTTTTAAAGTTTACAGAGGAGAAAGAGTAGGCATTCTCGGGTTCAATGGAGCTGGAAAAAGTACCTTGCTTAGGATTCTTGCAGGAATATATGAACCAACCGAAGGTACAATTAAAATCAATGGAAAAGTTGCACCATTACTTGAAATAAGTGCAGGATTTGATAAAAATTACACCGGAAAAAATAATATTTATTTGAATGGTGCTTTTTTAAGTATGGATGAAGAGTATCTTGATTCAAAATATGATGAAATCGTTGAGTTCTCAGAGCTTGGGGAATTCATCAATTACCCTGTGAAAAATTACTCCAAAGGTATGAAATCAAAATTAGGATTTTCTGTAGCAACTGCAATAAATCCAGATATCCTCATTATTGATGAAATATTAGCTGTAGGAGATATTAAATTCAAAAAGAAAAGTTCAGAAAAGATCCAATCAATGATGAAAGACGGCGTCACAGTATTATTAGTTTCACACTCCATTCTTCAAATCAAGAAAATATGTGACAAATGTATCTGGATTGAAAATGGGAAAATCGTAATGGAAGGAGAAACCAAAAAAGTTTGTGACGCATATGTTAAAAGTAGTAAAAAGAAATAGAAAGGTTTTAACATGGATAAAAGATGGGCATTTATTATAATAATATTACTTATCGGATTAGGTTCTATGGTTTTAATAGTATCTAATTCAGATACTGTAGGCAGTGCGATTGTAACTTTTAGTAAAACAACAATAACATTGCCTCATGGTTATTCCGTAGACGAAGCTGATGGCTACAGCGTTTCATTATATAAAAAAGACGGTGCTGAAAAAATAACCATTGAAGATGAAGGAAAAAAAGATACATCAAAAGAAAGTTTAATGAATCTAAGTGACGAAATATTGGGACTGGAAGGCAATAATACCACTACCAATATAACAAAAAATAAAATAAATAATGTATCTGTTTACCAAACGGAAATAACCTATGAAAATGGAACAGTGTATTTGAGTAGTCTCTATTATCAAAAGCACACCTATATTATAATTATGGAAAAATTTAAAAACAAGGATGATGTGGACAAGGAAATAAAATTCATACTAAACACCATGCATCCAGACTATAAGCAATCACAAGATTAATAGAGGAATAAAGTTGAGTGAATTTAAATTTTCAGTAATTATACAATCAAATAATTTTAAGTCAGATGTTGAAAAAACACTCAACTCCCTAATTAATCAGACTTTAAATTTTGAAGAAAACATCGAAGTCATTGTTATCTGTAATGAATTAAACCATCAAGATTACAATAACATCAAATATATTAAATCCGAGTCATCAATTACACTTAATGATGGAATAAAATATGCCAATGGAGAATATATTCTTTTTTTAGAAGCTAATGATTACATATCCGAAAATACATTGGAAAATACTTTAAAATTTATTGAAAAAAACAAGAATGTCGATTTGATAACAATACCAATGTATTACTATAAAAACGGTAGAAAGGAAATATATCTGGATCATCGGTTTAACTCTTCAAAAACATTTAATTTGAACAAAAACCCGGAAAAGATTCAAATAATCGAGCGGTCAACTTTTATAAGAAAGGATTCAATCAAAAATAAATTTATAAATGAAAATAATAAATTCCCATCATTTTTAACTGAAATATTAATAAAAAATCCAATATTGGGGATTTGTAAAGAAGGAAGCTATTATATTGAAAACATAGAGGAAAAAATACTGCCTACCGAAGAATTTACGTTTAACCCTGAAGAATACGAAAAATATATTGAAGATAATCTTGTAAATCCAATTAAAAAAAGCAAAAAGGAATTTTCAAGAATTCCCAAATTTGTACAATATGCATTATTAAATCAACTTAAATGGATTGCAACAATCGAAAAAGCACCGGAAAAATTGGATTTGGACAAAATTAAAAAAATTACCCAGGTAATTGATGATGAAATAATTCTAAATAATATTCTAATTGAAAATGAAATTAAACTATTTCTGTTTTTGTTGAAATATGATAATGAATTAAACGATGAAATTAAAGAAAAATTGCTATTGACTACTGTTTTTATTGATATCTATGACATAATAAATAATGAACTGTACCTTCTGGTTAGTTTAATCAATACAAGAAAAAATGATTTTGAAATTCTGCTTAACAACAAAAAATTAAAAATCAATGAAGTTCAATTCCCCCAATATGACTTATATTCATTAGGGCATAAATTCGCATCCAACAGATCTTTTGAAGTGAAAATACCATTATCTATTGATAAACAATATGAAATTCAATTCAAATCCCAATCAAAACAGTTAAAAATTGATTTTTCAAGGCCTTGCAACTTTTCCAAAATTGTAGGATATGCAAAAACCCAACACTTCTTAAGTGTCCTCAAAGATGAAAAAATAATAATTAAAAAGAAAACTGCTCTAAACTGGATAAAGCAAGAATTAAAATTCATGACAAAAATGATTAAAAATCATGATGTAGGTTTTTTAAAGGCCATTCCATTTAGAATAGCTTACATGTTAAGTTACCCAATCTTAAAAAACAAAAAAATATGGTTTTATATGGACCGTCCGAACGAATCAGACGATAATGGATTGCATCTTTTCAAATATTCAGTCCAACAAAATGAGCCTATTGATAAATATTTCATTTTGGATTCAAAAAACAGGGATTATGATGAAATCAAAAAAATTGGAAAAGTAATCCCCTACAAATCCCTAAAACATAGATTTTTAGGATTATATGCTGAAAACATTATAACATCACATCCGGACAATGGAATTATCTACCCGTTTTGGGGAGGTTATCCATATTTTGCAGGATTGCTGAAATCAAACAATATATTTTTGCAGCATGGAATTCTTAAAGACGATATTTCAGATTGGTTAAATAAAAAAAATATGAATTTATCATTCTTCCTTGTGAGTTCCGAAAAGGAATATGTATCAATCTTCAGACATCATTACAACTATGATGAACAAGTAATTCAATTAAAAGGTTTGCCTAGATATGACAACCTCCAAAATGTAGAAGATAAGCATGAAATCATCATTATGCCTTCATGGAGACGATATTTAACCGGAAAATCCAACAGTTACATTGAGGAAACCGAATACTTTAAACGATTCAATAGCTTAATCAACAATGAGAAACTAATTCAGAAAGCACGTGAAAACAATTATGAAATAATCTTTAGACCCCATCCCAACGTTTATAACTTCATTGAATTATTCGATGAAAATGATTATGTCAAAATTGATTACGAAAAAACCAAATTTCAAACGCTATTCAATAATGGATCATTATTGGTTACCGATTATTCATCAGTAGCTTTTGATTTTGCATATTTATATAAACCCGTAATTTATTATCAATATCTCAATGATTACCACTTCGATGTAGAAAAAAGCTTTTTTAATTACGAAACCATGGGAATGGGAGAAATATGCGAATCCGAAGAGGAACTTGTTGACTTGATAATCGATTATATTGAAAATCAATGCAAAATTAAGGAAAAATACATAAAAAGAACTGATGATTTTTTCTTATTCAATGATAAAAACAATTGTAAAAGGGTTCATGAAGCAATAAAAGAAGTTCCTCCAAAGGATTAACTCCCATTATCTTCCAATTATATTATGCCATTAATAATAGTAAGAGCAAATACACCAGCACCAAATCCATTGTCAATGTTGACAACTGCAATTCCAGGAGCACATGACTGAAGCATCGCATCCAAAGCGACTCTGCCGCCTTCTCCCACACCATAACCCACAGATGTTGGAACACCTATGACCGGAACATCAACCAGACCTGCAACAACAGACGGAAGAGCCCCCTCCATTCCTGCACAAACAATAAATACTTTAACTCCTTCACGAACCATATAAGCTATTTGAGGAAATAATCTATGGATTCCTGCAACACCAATATCATAGGATGTGATAGCTTCACAGCCACCTTCCTCAACAATGACCTTAGCCTCCTCGGCAATATTGATGTCAGATGTTCCTGCGGTAATGATGCCGATTTTTGCAATCGGATCGTTTTTGCGAACTTCTTTTCTAATTACCAAAATTTGAGCTCTTTTGTTGTAATCATATATGAATGAATCCCTGCCCAAATCATTTAAAATTTTTTCATATCTTTCATCGGACAGTTTTGTTATTATCAGGTCCTCGTCATTAGCTTCAAGATATTTTTCAATTATCAAAATCAAATCATCATAATCTTTGCTCTGTGCAAAAATAGCCTCCGGAAAACCTGTGCGGTCATTTCTTTTGATATCAAACTTAGCAACATCATCGAATTCCAATATAGCATCTGATTTTAATATCTTTTCAGCCTCTTCAATATCAAGTTCACCACGGACCAATCTTTCAAGAATATCTTTCATAGTATTACTTAGGATAAAATTTTATATAAAATTTAACTTAAATAATATATTTATGAAAGCTCGGAAGGTTTTGACACAGGGAATAGTTCAAGGCGTAGGATTCAGACCATATGTATATAGGCTGGCATCCGATTTGAATCTTAAAGGATATGTAAGAAACCTTGGAAACGTTGTCGAAATCATAATTGAAGGTGAAAATACAGAATTATTCATTGAAAGGCTTCCAAATGAATTGCCACCAATAGCCAAAATAGATTCAATGATAATAGAAGACATTGAAGCGGAAGCCTATTCCAACTTTGAAATTATTGAAAGCGGAGATGCATACTCCGGAATTAGTGTAATTCCACCAGACATTGCAATTTGTGACAAATGCCTAGAAGAGATAAGAAACCCAAATGACAGACGTTACAAATATCCTTTTAATGCATGCACCGACTGCGGACCCAGATTTACTGTGATTGAAAGCGTGCCATACGATAGGGTAAGAACCACAATGGATGAATTTCCATTATGCGACGAATGTCTTGTCGAATATAGGCAACCTTTAAACAGAAGATACCATGGCGAAGCAATTTGCTGCAATGACTGCGGTCCACAAATGGCTTTTTATGAAGGTCAAAATAAAATTGACTGTGAAAATCCCATAAAAATGGGTGCTGAAGTGTTGGAAAAAGGAAAAATATTAGCCATCAAAGGAATAGGAGGAACACACCTGGTTGTTGATGCATACAATGACGAAGCAATCAAAGAACTGAGAAGCCGTCTGAATCGTCCAAATCAGGCCTTTGCAGTAATGAGCAAGGATTTGGAGTCTGTTCAAAATTATGCACAAACCTCAAAAAAAGAAATCAGAACAATAACTTCAAATAAAAGGCCAATAGTTATTTTAAAGAAAAATGACAATTATCCTTTCCCTGAATCATTGTCACCGGGACTTCACAATATTGGAGTAATGCTTCCTTACTCTCCAATGCATTATCTGCTTTTCGATGAAAGCGATATCGACACATATGTCATGACCTCTGCAAATACGCCCGGCGAACCGATGATGATTAAAAACGAAGACATCATCAACGGAATCAATGACTATTCACTAATCCACAACCGTCGGATTTTAAACAGATGCGATGATTCGGTCATCAGATTCAGAAACAACGAGCTATCATTCATCAGACGTTCTAGAGGATATACTCCCGAACCATATAAAATCAATTATGAAGTAAATGAGTTGAATGTTCTGGCTTTGGGCCCTGAGCTTGATGTTACATTTTCCATTGCCAAAGATGATATTGTATACCCATCACAACACATTGGAAATACAAACAAACCGAAAACATTGGAATTTTTAAAGGAAGCTATTGAGAATATGCAGAGAATCACCAAAATTCACGATTTTGACATGATTGCATGCGATATGCACCCTCACTTTTTCACCACCCGTTTGGCACATGAACTGGCTGAAAAGCATGATGCCGAAGTTATGCCTGTCCAGCACCACCATGCGCATTCCGTTGCCCTTGCAAATGACAGTACAATTGATGAAATGATTGCAATAGCGGCCGATGGAGTGGGATATGGAAGCGACGGTACAAGCTGGGGAGGAGAAATACTTTACACAGATGTCAAAAGCTTTGAAAGAATGGGTCATCTGGAAAGCCAATTGATGCCTGGCGGAGATATGGCAACAAAATATCCTGCAAGAATGCTTGCAAGCATTTTAAAAGATGAAGATTTGATTAAAAATTATTCCAATCATTTCAAATATGGTGAAATGGAAATAAAAAATATTTTCAAACAGATAGAGTCCGGAATCAATGTTGGCAAAACTTCAAGTACAGGAAGGGTTCTTGATTCGATGGCTGTTGCCCTTGAAATATGTGACAAAAGAACTTATGAAGGGGAATGCTCCATGAAACTTGAGTCATGTGCCTATTATTCAACCAAAGATATTGAGATTCAATATCATATTGAAAACAACATATTAAACACTACCGACATTCTAAGACAGGTAGTTGAACTGTACCAGAACGGTGAAAAAAAGGCGGATGTTGCACGTGCAGGCCAGATTGCAGTGGCTAAAGGATTAAGCGAACTTGCAATAATTGCAGCAGAGAATAAAAAAATTGAAAATATTGGAGCCACCGGTGGAGTATTATATAACGAATCAATTACAGATACCGTAAAGAATTATATTGAAAATAACGGATACGAATTTATCCAACATAAAAATACATGTGCCGGAGACGGATCAGTATCTCTCGGACAGGCAATTATCTCCAAAAAAAAGTAAAAAATATTGTTTGAAATTATTATTCAAACAATCAGATTAATGACCACAAAAGAAGTTATTTTCCTTTCAAAGTTCTCTCAAGAATATATTCCGCCCTTTCTAAAAGGTTTCCATATAATCTTATCTGGTTTTTCAACTCGTCAATAGCTTCAAGTTGTCCATCATCAATTCTTTTTTCAATGTCTAAAAGTTTTGACCATTCGTCACCTGACGGGAGTTGTAATGTATTTAATATGTCATCTGAGAGATTTACATCAAAAGTATTCCTATTAATTGTAATATGTATATTCACTTCATTTTGTAAATCGTAGTATTTACGTGGGCGGCCTCTTAAAATTTTCTTGTATGATGAATTTAAGATACCTATATCCTCCATAGCACGCAAATGCTCAATGATTGCCTTTTGACCAATATCAAGTTCATTGGATATTTCACTGACAAACATAGGTTCTTCCCTTAAAAGATTTATGATATCCCTTCTAGTTTTACAACCCATTACATCAAGTATATCTTCTTTATCAATGTCTTCTAAATGGTCGTTATAGTTTCCTCTAATTTCAATGTGGCCATTAGAAGAATTGACATTTCTATGATATCTATCATTTTTATTAATGTCATTACTATTACTCATGGTTATACTATTATATATTATTCATATTTAAATTATTGTATTTTTATTACCCATTGTAAGAAAAAAGTCAAAATAATCGAAACCTTTATATAACTTTTTGTTACTATAATATAGTAAGAGAAAGATAACTTTTGGTTACTTTAATATTTGGTTCAGAAAAACTTAAAGTAATAGCTCTTAAATGATGAACCATTTTCCTATATGTCCATAAATTCCCAAAACCAATATTAAAGTTCTTAAAGATTTATATTCTCGATGCAGAGTTATTACCTGAGTTTTTCAAAAAAACATTAAAAGGGTGCACGTATGACTGATGAAAATAAAAGCGAAACTGAAGTTGAAACTCAAGATACTTCCGAAAAGTATGATGAACTTCTTGAGGAGTTAGCATTAAAGGATGAAGAGTTGACTCGACTTAAAGAAGATCTTGAAAAACAAGAACAGGAAACTCAAGAATACATTTCATTATCCCAAAGGCTTCAAGCAGATTTCGAAAACTTCAAAAAGATAACAGATAAGCAAAACAAAGAAATCATAAAATTCGCCAATGAGAATATCATAAAAGAGTTTATAGATTGTTACGAAGATTTCGGCAGAGCTTTAGAAATTGAAAATGAAAAAGATTTAAAAGAAGGAGTAGAACTCATCTACAACAAATTCAAAGATATTTTGACTAAAGAAGGAGTAGAAGAAATTCCTGCAAAAGGAGAAAAATTTGACTTGAATAAACATGAAGCATTAATGGTTCAAAAGTCCGACGATGTCGAAAACGGATATGTTATAGATGAACTGATGAAAGGATACATGTACAAAGATAAAGTCCTCAAATACTCCAAAGTTATTGTTTGTAAAAAATAAAATTCAAGTTTATTAAATTATTTATAAAAAAAAATAGGTGATAATTATGTCTGACTCTAAAAAAGAAAAAATTATTGGTATCGATTTAGGAACAAGTAACTCAGCTGCATCTGTACTTGTAGGAGGTAAACCAACCCCAATTCCTTCCGCTGAAGGAGCAAGTCAATATGGTAAATCCTTCCCAAGTTATGTTGCATTTACTGATGACGGTCAAATGTTAGTTGGTGAACCTGCAAGAAGACAAGCAGTTACAAACCC
>ONQL01000022.1 GCA_900319985.1 uncultured Methanobrevibacter sp.
CATCATGTCTGGAACTGTGTAAGTGTCAGGGTAAATGTAGGCAATATTATATTTTTTCAAAACCTTTGCGGTAATCGGGCCAATGCAGACAACTAACAGATTCTCATTTAAAAGCTGTGCAAGTTTTTCTTTATTCTCAGCTATCTGGAAGAAATTTTCAACAGTCAGAGGACTTGTAAAAGTGATTGCATCAATTTCCTTATTTTCAATTTTTCGTATCAGTTCCTGCACTGCATTTTCATCCATTGGAAACAGTGATTTGTATGCTTCAGCCAAAATCACTTCATTTCCAAGTTTTTCAAGTTCCTGTGGAAGAACTGGCCTTGCAGAAGCGGTTCTTGGAATGCCTATGGTTTTTTTGGTAATTTCACGTTTTTTGAACTCTTCAATCAGGCCTTCGGCTGTAAAGTCTTCCGGCATCAAATCAACAGTCAGTCCATTTTTTTCAGCTAACTTTCCGGTTTTATTACCAATAACAGCTAATTTGCACTTTAAAGTTGGAATAAAATCGGGATAGAATTTATTCAGTGAAACGATAGTTGTTGGAGATGTAAAAATAATCCAATCAAGTTCATCTTTTTTGGCTACCAGATTTTTTAGAGATTCTGTGTTGACAGGCTCCAAATCAAGTGTCGGTGCAAGAATTGCACTTCCACCTAGGTTTTCTACAATCTCACAAGCCTTTTTTGCCCTATCCTTTGGCCTTGTTATTGCAACAACAGGTTTTGACATTTTATATTACCTTCATTAATTTATAATATTATATGTTTTGTTTTTATTGGTTTAAATTATTTGTGTAATCATTAATTCTCATGTAAAAGAATGCTATGAAATGCTGTTAAAAAACAATTATTATTTAATTGGCACAATATTTTACCAGACTGGTAATTGTTGCATATGTAAACAATTATATAATATAATCTCCTTATTTTTAAATAGGTGATAAATATGAGCAATGTATTGATAACATATTTCTCAGCAAGCGGAGTAACAAAAAGCGTAGCAGAAAAGATAGCAGATGAAAACGGCTATGACATTTTTGAAATAACTCCTGTGGAAAAGTATACTGCAGCGGATTTGGACTATATGGACAAAAACTCAAGGTCAACCATTGAAATGAATGATAAAAGTTTCAGACCTCCAATCGCCGAAACATGTGATGTTTCTGGCTATGACGTTGTAGCTATCGGCTTTCCCGTATGGTGGTACACCGCACCGACAATAATCAACACATTCATAGAAAGCGTTGACTTGAAAGGAAAGACAATTAAGGTTTTCTGCACCTCTGGCGGATCAGGCGTTGACAAATGCGTAAGCGACCTTCAGGATGCATATCCGGAGCTTGACTTTGCAAAAGGTATGAGATTCATGGGAAATGTCTCCAAAGCAAAAGAGTGGATCGAGGATGAGTAAAAAGGTAGTAATCATAAGTTCATCTCCCAGAAAGGGCCAAAATTCAGATACGTTGTGCGATGAATTTTTAAGGGGCGCTCAGGATGCAGGCCATGAAGCGGTCAAGTATTTCCTTGAAGACATCGAGTTTTCATCATGCAAGGCATGCTACAAATGCAAAACTCCCGAAATGAAATGCTTTCAGGATGACGGCATAGCAGAAATCCTTGATGACATGATGGATGCTGATGTGATAGTCTATGCGACTCCAGTATATTACTTTGAGATGTGCGGAACACTCAAAATGTTTTTCGACAGGTGTTATCCGATATTCAGGCATCTTGAAAACAAGGATTTCTATATAATTCTGGCTGCAGGAAGCAGTTGCGGCGATGCACTGACAGGACTTAAGAGTTTCATAGGATTTGCCAAAAATCCGACAATAAAAGAAGTGTTTGAAGTCTTTGGAAATGCAAAATCACAAAAAGATACTTTGAAAGAAGTGTATGATGCAGGTTTGAACTGCTAAAATAAAAATTAGGAAAGAAATCAATCTTTCCTATCCTTTAAATGGATTTGGGCATCAATTTCACAATCAAAGATTAATTGATGATTTTTATATTTCTTGTTTTTTGTTCCGTTTTCATAGATTTTTGGATGATTTTTCAAAATGTGTGCTACTCTATGTTTTTGCTTGAATTAATGGTTTTTTATTTTTTTTTATTCCTATTTTTTTAATAAAATTGCCAATACTTTGTTTTTTTATTTATAGATATTAATATTGCTTTAAATCAATATAAAAAGATTTATATTCATTTAATTTTAAATTTAATGATAATCAATAGTTAAAGGAGGTGTTGGTATGAAATTTCATGAAGATGTAATTTTTAAAAATGATGGTCAACAATATGGTCAGGAATTCATTGAAATCTTAAATATCAAAGGGAAAATAATAGAAATTCATCAAACTGAATATAGTATATTGGATCCGAAAATGTACAAGCCCGATTTGGTGTTTGAGCTTGAAGACAAAATAATAATACTTGAATTTCAAAGTACTTATGTGGATATAAATGATAAGAAAAGATTTAGATTTTACACGGCATTATTTGATTATTTAAAAAATTCAACTCATAAAAACATTGAATTGCATGTTTTAAGTACTATGGGGGTGGAAAAAACTAAATGTTATAAGATAAATCCAGAATCTAGATTTCCAATATATGTTCATTCACTCAAAAATTATGACAGCAATAAATTTTTAAATATCATTAAGATAAAAATAAAAAATAAAGTTGTATTGTCCAAAAAGGAATTACTCTTGTTAACTTTACTTTGTTTCATGGACTCTGATGAATCAATTAATCAGAATATACTAAACTCAGCAGAAACAATAACTGATATTCCTAACTTGAATGTTGATATGGAACAATTTGCTAAGGGGTAATTTTAATGTTGTGTGATAAATTTGTAGATGATGAACTGCTAAACATTAAAATTTCAAATTTGGTTGGTGGAAACATGAAAATAGTAGAAGATTATGCTCAAAGAGTGGCACAAGAAGCAGTTAAGAAAGAAAAAGAAAAATTTGAATCTGAATTAGAATCAAAAGATGAAAATTTAGTCATTAATTTAAGTAAAGAAGGTTATAGTGTTAAAGATATTGCAAGAATTGCTGATGTTAGCATTTCATTTGTAAACCAAACATTGTCAAAATAACTTTCCATGGCTTATTTTTTTAAAAATTAAAATTAGGAAAGAAATCAATCTTTCCTATCCTTTAAATGGATTTGAACTGTCGTAGGTCTTGCCGTTGACGGTTAGCTTGTAGCTGCCGTAGTCAATTTTTCCGGATACTGCTAGAGAAGATAGTGAACTGTCACCGGTCAGTGTCCAGGTTGACCCGTCAGCAACATTGACGGTAGTGTTTCCGGTTGAGTTGAGTAGTTCCCCATTGGTTTTGGCTTGAAACTTCTAGAAATGTCCCGCTTCCAAAGCTGAATTCTGTATTTTTCAAATCAATTACACAAGCTGTGTTGGTTACATGAAACATCGGAGCTTCCTTGTAGACTGATGATTCCTGAGGGATTGTGAGTTTTGAGTCTTTTGCTGTGAAAAGTGATGTTCCAACATCAGCGTCCCCACTCATTGACTGGTAGATGAATATTCCGCCCAAATCAACATAGTTGTCGCCGTCTTTTCTGTTACCTTCACTGTAACCTGTCAAATCGGAGTTTGTCACTCCAATGGAATTTTTACCTTCGATACATGCTATTTGTGATACGTAGGATGTTCCTTTGGTATTGTCAATGGTAATGTTTCCGGTTGAGTAAATTAAAGGTGATCCTCTGCCGCTGGTTTTGCTGACGCCTGTATTGATTTCAGAGTTTTTGACGTGCACTTCACCTTCGCCCCTGTCGGTTGCAAGAGCAGCACAGCTTTGACCGTCGGTATTGATGATAATGTTTTCAGCGTTGATTTTGCCTTTGTAGGTTGCATCAAGGCCTCTTGACTTGTCTGAGTGTGTTGTGATTTTAACGTTTTTGATGGTTGCTTGTGTATTTCCGCTCACATCACTTGCACCTGACGGATCTCCGCCACCGTTTCCAGGAGTCTGTCCACCTTCACCTGATGGCATTTCAGGGGGTTGTCCTCCGCCTCCACCCTGTGAGTTGTCGCCACCATTTCCGGTTGCTTCTGGAGGTTGTCCTCCTTCACCGCCCTGGGATGAATTTCCACCGGCTGCTTCAGGGGGTTGTGAGCCTTCAGAAGATCCTCCCTGTGGGGACGTGCTGGCTGAAGCTTCAGAATTTGTTACAAAAATACCGTTTGAACCTTTTGAATTTGTATTTATTTCAACATTTGAAATGTCCAATGTTCCATTGGTGTTGACTAGAATGGCGGAGTTGACACCATAAAAGTCAGCATCATCTCCTGAAGTTGCAGTATCACCGGTTTTGTTAACCAATGAGTCTTTTATAGTTAATTTACCGTTATTTGTTACTAAAATAGAATTCAAATCACTTGAACTGGCAGAAACCAATCCTTTTTCCTTTGAATCTTTGCTATCGTTTACTACAATATTTCCCATATCTTTTAGTGCATTTGCATCGATATTGACAGAATTTCCTATTTGTGATGATGTATTGTTTGAAAGTGCAAATGCTCCTACAATAATTATCACGACTGCAATTGCTGCAATCAAAAGTTTTCTGTTCATAAGAGTAATAACTCGCAAGTTATATTTAATTATTTAGAATATTTTTTATACATTATTATGTCGTTAAATAATCATGATTGTAATAGTTTAATTGTTATATTGGATATGGTGTTTCACAGTCTATTAAATTATTGCGGTTTCAATCTAATTTGTGAGATTACTGATTTGTTGCACGAATGGGTGGTGCATTTTGGGGGGGGTTTTCAATAAGTTCATTGATTTTATAAATGTTGTTTTCAACTTCGCATCTAGATGTTTTCGCATATTTTATATATTATTTGGAAGAATCTCTTCAAGGGAAATTGCTGAAGTGTTGTATTTGTTCTACATTGATTAACTGTTTGGGGTTATTGTGTTGGACACTACAAGAGAATTTCTAAAATGACTGTAAATAGTTACGTATGATATGATTTTTTTGATTTTTTTTTAACATAATTATTTAAATGCATAAATCATACCTTGTTCTTTAAAAATGGAACCTACTCCTTCTGATTGGTAGAATTCAATATTAAATCCTTGTTTTTTCAATTCTTTTACGAGAATATTAAAGTCTTTATTTACAATTTTTCCGTGATGTTCAAAAAGTATTTCATTAAACATGGATAAATCATTTTTTTTTCTATGATTTCAAATTCACATCCTTCACAGTCCATTTTTAGAATGTCTGGAGTAAAATTATATTCTTCAAAAAATCGTTCATAGTTATTACTTCCATTTCATTATCATTGTTTCCAGTGTATTCTGCCACGGAAGTTGAATCAAGATGAAGTTTTCCTTTTTTTCCCTCCAATGGTTTTGTTGACAAATGTGATTTTGTCTTTTAATGTTGGATTTAAATTAACATTTTCAACTGCAAGTTCATATAAATGTTTCCCAGGTTCAAAACTAATGACATTTGCACCGGATTTTACAAAGTATAATGCGGTATCTCCAATATTTCCTCCAATATCTATAACATATCTATCTTGGTAATCTATAATATTCAAGACGTCATCAGTGAAAAATTCAGTTAAATGGCAATAATATTCGTTATCATGGTTTTTAATGAAATCAGAGTGTATGTATTAATAAATTTATTGGGGATATTGTCTTGTTTGATTCATATTTACTTAAAAGCATGAATTATACCAATATCTTCAAAGTTCATTCGACTGGCAGCAACGGAATAAATATTTGTTTTAAATCCTTCAGATTCTAATTTGTTTATGAGTGATTTATAATCTTTTCCAACTAGTTTGGAGTGATGTTCAAAAATTACATCATTAAACATTGTTAAATCATTGTTAAGGATAACTTCAAATTCACAACCTTCACAATCCATTTTTAAAATGTCTGGTGTGAAGTCATAATCATTTAATAAGTCTTGAATAGATATTATTTCCATTTCATATGATTTTTCGTCAGTATATCCTTTAACTGTTTCAAAATTAAAGGTTATTGTTCCCCTTTTTCCACCAACGCCTTTATTGACAAAAATAATCTTGTCAGAATATTTTTCATTAAGTTCTATATTTCTCACGCCAAGATCATATAAATGATGTACTGGTTCAAAACTTATTACTTCTGCACCCATTTTTGCAAAATATAATGGTGTATCTCCAATATTCCCTCCAATGTCAATGACATGCCGTCCTGAGAAGTTAACCATATCCCATTCATCATCTGTAAAAAATTCTTCTAGATGTATGCTGTAGTCATGCTGTTTGTTTTTCTGGAAATTAGAATTGTAAATATTTATAAAAGTTAAATCATTAATCTCAACATATTTTTTATCATTATCAATATCATCAATATATTTTAAAAAATTATTTAGTTTATCATTTGATATAGTGGGGATTACATTCATTAATCTATTAAGAGAATTAATGTTATGCAAAGTAATGTAGTAGTTTGTATTCTTAATTTTCAAATTACACTTTTTTGAAAATCCAAATTTGAATTTTAATGCAGTAAATGGATTATCAATATATTTAAAATAATCTATTAAATATGAAACTTTCTGAAACACAAGGTCACCTACTTAAAATTAAGATTTAATATAATAGAATATAATATTTACTTTTGGGCATAAATATTTAACTTTGTATTAATGTGTTTTCTTTAAATGTTTCAACTTGTAGACGTTGAATATTCTTATTTCATGGACTATATACATTAATGAATATAGAATTAGGTTATCATGTGTAAAAACTCATATATTTTACAATTCCAATTATAAGTGTATTTTTAAAGGTGAAATGCTATGTTGCTGGATGTAATTAAAGTAAAGTTTTTATCTTTGAGTACAAATTATTTAATTTAAGTTTAATTTTTACCTAAAATTTCTTTAATAACATATTTGTCATCATCGTCGAATAATCTGAATAAGTAGATAATTACAAAGTAAATTATTATTCCAACTGGTAGTGCTACCCACATATTCAAGTTTAAGAAATAGAGAGAGATTCCTAATACTGTTGATCCTAAAATTATTTTTACTAAATCTGTATAGAGTTTTTTATTAACTCTATATCCTAGTTTATATATTACATACAACTGTATACTCATAATTAATAAATCGCTTAGAACAGTTGCAGTTGCTGCACCATTATATGAGAAATAAGGGATTAAGAAAAAGTTTAAAACCACATTAAATACGGCTGCTATTGCATATATTTTTGTTATTGTTACTTCTTTATAAGAAGCATTTAGTAACATATTACACACTCCATTTACAAATAATAATGAAATTGTCCATATTAAAATTGATAATGGGGCTGCAGCTATATTATACTCTTGTCCATAAATTAATTGTATAATGTCTGTTGAGTAAAACATTATAGCAATTGTAAGAGGAATAATAATTAGCATGAGGTATTTAATTGATTTTTCAAAGGTTATAATAAGTAGTTTTTTGTCATTTTTAAACATTTTACTCATCACAGGATAAACAACTGCTGCATAAACTGAGTAAAATAAGGTTAAAATTGAAATAAGTTTATAAGTTGCATTATATATTCCAGTTGCATAATCTCCAACTAGTTGATTGAGCATTACAACATCGATAGAATAATAAATGGAATATAATATGGAAGTCGCTGCAAAAGGAAGAGAAATAATAATAATTTTTTTACAGAAACTTTTATCAAATTCAAATTTTGGTTTGGTGATGTTTTTGTTAAATGCATGATAAGTATAAATTAATGCTATTAGATTTGCTGTTAGATAAGATATAGTTATTCCGAATATGCCTAAATCTGTATAAATTGAAATTAAAATGAATGCTAATAATATCAAATTCATGAGTGTATTTCCAATTCCTTGGTATTTTCCTTCTTCAAATGCTTGGAAAGACCCATTTAATAAAACTATAAAAGATTTTATAATTCCTTCAATCATGAATAATAATGTTATTATAATTGTAAGTTCATTTGATTTTAACAATATTAAGATGATTAATGTTAAAAACATTGTTCCTATTGAAAATAATAATTTTAGGGGTATTACGTTACCTAAATATTTAGGAGCGGAGTCATAATCAGTAGCAACATGACGAATAATGTGGGTACTAATTCCAAAATCAACTGTTATTGCCAAAATTGCAGTTAATGAAATAGCAAAACCTAAAATACCATAATCATTAACTCCAAGGTATCTAGCTATTAATATTGTCCAAATAAAACCGCAAATGCCAGATATTATCTGTGAAATCATTAACCAACTCAAATTTTTAAAGATTCTGTTTATTTGACTCATATTATCATTTTTAAACAAGGTTTTTTCTTTATTAAAAAGTATTTTTTTGATTTTTTAGTATTTACTATTATTCATTAAATGTTTAGTTTTTCTAAAATATATATACATTAGTTAAATTAATGGCAATATATAATAAACATGAAAAATTAATTATTAATAGTAATAAATTTTATTTTTATTATCCGTAATTTATTGGGTGTTATAGATGTTAAATGATAAAGTAATTTTGATTACTGGTGGAACTGGTTCTTTTGGGAAAAAATTCACAAAAAGAGTTTTAGAACAGTTTAATCCTAAAAAAATTATTATTTACTCAAGAGATGAATATAAACAATATCTAATGCAAAGACAATTTCAAAAATATAAAAAACAGATGAGATATTTTTTGGGAGATGTCAGAGATAAAGAAAGATTTGCAAGGGCATGTGATGGAGTGGATGTTATTGTTCATGCAGCTGCATTAAAACAGGTTCCTGCTGCGGAGTATAATCCATTAGAAGCCATAAAAACAAATATTGATGGTGCAAAAAACATTGTAGATGTTGCAATTGATAAGGATGTGGAAAAAGTTGTTGCTTTATCTACTGATAAAGCAGTAGACCCGGTTAATTTGTATGGTGCTACTAAAATGGTTTCTGATAAATTATTTATTGCAGCTAATGCTTATGTTGGGGCTAAAAATACTCATTTTTCAGTAGTTAGATATGGTAATGTTAGTGGAAGTAGAGGTTCTGTAATTCCATTTTTCAAAACACTAATAGATGAAGGTGCAACTAAATTACCAATAACTGATATGAGGATGACTCGTTTTTGGATTACTCTTGATGAGGCAGTTAATCTTGTTATTAAAGCAATTGGTGAAGCAAGAGGAGGAGAATTATTTATTCATAAATGTCCTTCATTTAAAGTCACTGATTTGGCTCGTGCAATGCTTCCTGACTGTGAACTTGAAGATGTGGGTATTAGGCCAGGTGAAAAACTTCATGAAGTTATGATTACTGAAGAAGATTCAAGATCTGCTTATGAATATGATAATTATTACATAATTTATCCTTCTTTGGAATGGTGGGACAATCTATGCATTGAAGGTGGTAAAAAAGTTGAAGATAGATTCCGCTATGCATCAGATAATAATACAGAATGGTTGACTGTTGAAGAAATTCGTGAAGCTTTAAAACATATTGATATTGTATATTAGATAATATGATTTATGCAATTATTCAAGCAAGAATGGGATCAACTAGATTGCCAGGTAAAGTAATGATGGATTTATGTGGCATTCCTGTTATTGAACATGTAGTTAATAGATTAGACCAAAGCCGTTTAATTGATAAGATTATCATTGCTACAACTTTTGATTCAAATAACCAGCCAATAATTGATTTTTGTAAAAAAAATAATGTTGGCTACTTTGTTGGCAGTGAAGAGGATGTTTTAGACAGATATTATAAAACAGCTTTGGATAATAATGCTGAAGATGATGATATTATAATTAGGATTACTTCAGACTGTCCTTTAATTGATGCATGTGTTGTTGATAAGGTTATTGAAGAACATATTTCTAATAATAATGATTATACTACTAATGTATTGGAATGTACTTATCCTGATGGTTTGGATTGTGAAGTATTTAATTTTTCTGTTCTTAAAAATACTTGGATTAATGCTAATTTAAGTTCTCAAAGAGAGCATGTTACTTTATACATTAGGGATAATCCTGATAAATTTAATTTATGCAATGTTAAAAATGATGTTGATTTATCTGATTTTAGATGGACACTAGATGAAAAAGAAGATTTTATTTTCATCAATGAAGTTTATAAAAATCTTTACACTAAGGATTCTTTTTTCACAATGAATGATGTTGTGGATTTACTCAATAAAAAACCAGAATTATTAGAGATTAATTCTAAATTCATGAGAAATGAAGGCTTATTAAAATCATTAAAAGAAGATGTAGATTTAGGTAGTAGAAATGTTAATGAATAACTTTAAAAAGTCTAATTATGAAATTTCTAAATTTGGTTTGGGTACTGTTCAATTCGGTTTAGATTATGGTTTTACTAAACGTAAATCTCAAGAAGAAGTAAATTCTATTCTCCAAACAGCTGTTGATAATAAGATTACTTTAATTGATACTGCTCGTGAATATGGAGATAGTGAGGATAAAATTGGGAATTTCATGAAAAACTATAAGAATAATTTTGTTGTTGCTACTAAATTACGTTTAATTGATGATTTAAGTAATCTGAATTACATTAGTCTAAAAAAGAATATTTATAACTCTGTAGAAGAATCTTTAGGAAAACTTCAATTAAATAAGATTCCCATTTTACAATTGCACCAAACAATTGATGAATTATATAAAAATGATGATTTTTGGACTGTAATTAATCAATTAAAGGAGGATAAATTGATTGGTTTATTTGGAGTTTCGGTATATGAACTGCCTGAAACAAAATTCATTACTCGATATCATAGTGATTCTGTTGATTTCTTCCAAATCCCTTATAATATATTTGACAGACGTTTTGATGATGTCCAAAAAGAATTGGATGAAAACTCAATTGGATTAGTTAGCAGATCCACTTTCTTAAAGGGGATAATTCCGTGCAGTATTGATGAAACTCCAGAATGTTTAAATGATATTAAACCATTTAAAGTAAAATTACAAGATTTAGCAGATGAATTCGAATGCAGTATTGCCGATTTGGCTAGTGTTTTTGTTTATTATAATGATTATATTAATTCAACAATTTTGGGTGTTAATTCTCCGGAAGAATTGGAAAATAATATTAAAAGCGTTGATAAATTCGATGAAACTCTTTTAAATGAAATTGATTTTGATGATTTAAGAATAAATGATGATTATTTAATCGATCCTAGAAAATGGGATAATTTTTAATTTGGTGATAGTATGTCTAAATATGAAAAAAGCAACGAACTATTAAAAAGAGCAGTTGAAGTAACTCCTTTGGGTGCTCAAACTTACAGTAAATCTTATAGATATTACTGCCAAGGTGATTCACCAGCTTTCATTGATAGGGGTGAAGGATGTTATTTATATGATGTGGATGGAAACAAATTTATTGATTTTGTTTGTGCATTAGGCCCAATCACAATTGGATACAATGTTAAAGAGATAAATGATGCTGTTAAAGCACAATTAGATAAAGGTATTTCATTTTCCCTTCAGGCTGAAGTGGAGGTTGATTTGGCTGAAAAAATCATTGAGATTATTCCATGTGCTGAGATGGTAAGGTTCGTTAAAAATGGTGGGGATGCAACAACTGCGGCTATTAGATTAGCTAGAGCATATACTGGAAGAGATTTAGTTGCATTATCTGGATATCATGGAATGCATGATTGGTCTATTGGTTCAACAGAAAATAACAAAGGAATTCCTAAGGATATTTCTAATCTAACCAAAACATTTGAATATAATAATATAAAATCTTTAGAAGAATTGTTTAATCAATATCCTAATGAAATTGGAGCAGTTATTCTGGAACCTATTCAGGCTAATGGTCCAAAAGATGATTTTTTACAAAATGTCAAGGAGTTAACTCATGAAAATGGGGCTGTTTTGATATTTGATGAAGTGGTGTCTGGTTTTAGATATGCTTTAGGAGGAGCCTCAGAGCTATATGATGTTGTCCCGGATATGGCCGCTTTTGGAAAAGGTATGGGTAATGGACTTCCAATTTCCGCAGTTGCTGGTAAAAAAGAAATTATGAAACAAATTGAAGAAGGTATTTTTGTTTCAACAACGTTTGGTGGAGAAGCGTTATCCATGGCAGGATCCCTTGCTGCTTTAGATATACTGGAAAAACCTGGGACTTATGAGTACATTTGGAATTTGGGAACAATTTTAAAAGAAGGCCTTGAAAATTTAATTGATGAATATGAACTAAATGATGTAGTTTTAGTAAGTGGGCTTTCACCTCATTGTGGTGTTGAATTTGAAGATGTTGGGGGCCTTGATTATTTAGATATTAATTCTATTTATTCACAAGCTATGATTCACAATGGAATAATCACTGTTGGCATAAACAATATTAATTTATCACATACTGAAGATGAAATTAATGCTTATTTGGTGGCTGCTGAAGAAGCTATGGTGAATATCAAAAAAGCAATTGAACAAGACTCTACTGAGGGCATTTTGGTTGGTAAAAAAGTAGATCCTGTTTTTAAACGTAATATTGTTGAAGAAGATTAATGGGGTGTTACTATTTCTAAATTTTTACCATATGGAAAACAAACAATAGATGACGACGATATTGAAGAAGTTGTAAAAACTCTTAAATCTCCATTAATTACACAAGGACCTAAAATAGAAGAATTTGAAAAGGATATTGCAAAATACTGTGGTGTAAAGTATGCTGTAGCATTTAATTCTGGAACTTCAGCTTTACATGGTGCCTATTTTGCATTAGGCATTGGAAAGGGAGATGAAGTACTTACAACACCAAATACATTTGTTGCAACATCTAATGCTGCTTTATATTTGGGTGCGGATGTCAATTTTGCTGATGTTGAAATTAAAACTGGTAATTTGGATGCATCTAAACTTGAAATTAGTGACAGAACTAAATTGATTTCTCCAGTTCATTATTCTGGTCAACCTGCAGATTTAAAAGAATTTTCAGAAATTGCTGAAGAAAATGATTTAAAATTATTTGAAGACGGTGCACATGCACTTGGTGCAACATATGAGAATAAAAGAATTGGGTCTCTGAAATATTCTGAAATGGCAATGTTTAGTTTTCATCCAGTAAAACACATTACCACGGGAGAAGGAGGAATAATTGTCACAAATGATGTTGAATACTATGAAAAATTACAATTGTTTAGATCTCATGGTATAACTAAAAATAATCTGGTCAATGAATCTCCTGGTGATTGGTATTATGAAATGCAGGAATTAGGTTTTAATTATCGTATAACTGACATTCAATGTGCATTAGGTATTTCACAACTTAAAAAACTTGATACATTTGTAAAATCAAGAAAGAGAATAGCCAAAAGATATGATGAAATATTTGAAGATAATCCGTATTTTGATGTAACTTTGGAAAAAGAAAATAGGGAATCTGCTTATCATTTATATCCAATTCTTTTAAAAGATAAATTCACTAATCATAAAAGAGAAATTTTCGCAAAATTGCGACAAGAGGGTTTGGGTGTTCAAATACATTATATTCCAGTTTATAAACAGCCTTATTATCAAAAATTGGGATTTAAAAACGATTTATGTCCGGTCTGTGAAGAATTTTACAAAAGGGAAATTAGCATCCCCATGTATCCGACTTTGGGCGATGAAGATATTGAATTTGTTAAAGATAAATTATTTAAAGTAATTTCTGAATTTGATTAGTATGAATGTTATTATTTTAACTGAAGGCGGAAAAGATTATGGTTATGGTCATGTAGCTAGATGCAGTTCTATTTTTCAAGCTTTTGTGTATTATAATATTTTTCCCGATTTCATTGTAAATGGTGATGAATCAATAAAATCAATTCTGCCAGAAATTAATGTAAGAAATTTCAATTGGTTAAATGATTTATCAGTAATTTCCAAAGCGGACATAGTTGTTATTGATTCTTACTTGGCTGATTTAGATGTTTATAATAAAATTTCCAGTAAAGTTCCTTTAGTTGTTTATGTTGATGATAATAATCGTCTAAATTATCCGGAGGGCATTGTAGTTAATGGGACATTAGATACTTCAAGTATGGGTTATGTTCAAAGAGAAAATATAAAATACTTGGTTGGAAATGATTTTATTCCATTAAGAAAGGATTTTTGGAATATTCCTAAGTTAAAAATTAATGAATCTATTGAAAGTATTTTAATTACAATGGGGGGAAATGATTTAAGAAATTTAACTCCTGAATTATTAAAATTATTGAATGATAATTGTCCTGAGGTCAATAAAAAGATTATAATAGCAGATAGTTTTGAAAATACTTCAAAAATTGAATCATTAAAAGATAACTCTGTTGAGTTAATCTACTCTCCTGATTCTAATCAAATTATTAATACGATGACTTCTGTTGATTTAGCCATTTCTGCTAGTGGTCAAACATTATATGAGCTTGCATGCATTGGTGTTCCAACAATTGCTATTGGAATAATAGATAATCAGAAAAATAATATTAAAAATTGGATTAATCACGGATTTATTGAATATGTGGGATGTTGGAATGATAATAACCTTTTAAATAATGTTTTAGATAAAATAAATTATTTGCAGGATATTAACATTCGTTATGATAAAAGATTGTTAGGCATTAATGCTGTAAATGGAAAAGGTTCTTTAAATATAGTTAAGAATATTCTTAATGAGTTTTATAAAAATAATTCTATATTTAGGCCAATTCAAAAAGGTGATTGCTTAAATATATTTGAAATTGCTAATGATGATGAAGTGCGCAAATATTCATTTAATTCAGATAAAATTCCCTTAGAAGATCATAAAAGGTGGTTTAATAACATTTTAAATGATGAATCTGTAAAATTTTATGTTTTAGAATATTGTTCAGATTTAATTGGTCAATTAAGATTGGATTTTGATGAAAAATATCCTATCATTAGTATTAGTTTAAATAAGAAATACCGGGGAATTGGATTATCAAAAGTATTGTTAGCTAAAGGTTTAGAATTAGTGGATGGTAAAGTTATTGCTTATATTAAAAAAGAAAATTTGCGTTCAATTTCATTTTTTAAATCAATGGGTTTTAAAAAAGAAGATGAGGTCATAATTAAAAATTGTGATGCATTGAAATTTATTAGGGAGTAATTATCATGGGATTCAAAATTGGTGAAAAGGAAATAGGTGAGAATAATCCTGCATTTATTATAGCAGAACTTTCTGCAAATCATATGAATGATTTTGATGTTGCTGTTAAAACGATTGAAGCTATGGCTGAAGCAGGGGCTGATGCAGTCAAATTTCAAACATTTACTCCTGATACTATCACTTTAAATTGTGATAATGAATATTTTCAGATTAAACAGGGTACTGTTTGGGATGGGCAGGTTCTTCATAAGTTGTATGATGATGCATACATGCCGTGGGATTGGCAACCTAAACTCAAAAAGATAGCAGAAAATTTAGGGTTAATTGTATTTTCTTCTCCTTTCGATAAAACTTCGGTCGATTTCTTAGAGGATATGGATGTACTTGCATATAAAATAGCCTCTTTTGAGATAACTGATATTCCATTAATCGAATATGCAGCATCAAAAGGAAAACCAATCATAATTTCAACAGGCATTGCATCTTTTGAAGATATTGAACTTGCTGTAAAAACTTGTTTAGATGTAGGCAATGATAAAATAGCTCTTTTAAAATGCACTTCGTCTTATCCTGCACCATTGGAAGAAATCAACTTAAATACAATTCCAGATATTAAAGAAAAGTTCAATTTTGTTGTTGGTTTATCAGACCATACTCTTGGTGGTGAAGTTTCAACTGCTGCAGTGGCATTGGGTGCGAATATTATTGAAAAGCATTTTATTTTAGATAGGGCTATGGGAGGTCCTGATTCAGAATTTTCAATGGAACCTGATGAATTCAAACTGATGGTTGATTCAATTAGAAATGTTGAAAAAGCATTGGGAAAAATTAACTATGAATTATCTGATAAAATGAAAGCAAATAGAGAATTTTCAAGATCATTATTTGTTGTTCGAGACATGAAAAAAGATGATGTTATAAGTGAAGATAATGTTCGTTCAATTAGGCCAGGTTTTGGTCTTCATCCGAAATATTTAAAAGAACTTTTAGGTAAAAAAGTTAATAAAGATTTGAAAAAAGGAACTCCGTTTGAATTAAATTTTGTTAAAGGTGAGTAAATGTCAAAAACTGTTGGAATTATTGGTGCTGGAGCAATGGGAACTGCTGTAGCTCAAACTGTTGCTCCAAATGTTAATGTATTATTATATGCAAGACGTGAAGAAATCTGTAATGATATTAACAATACTAGCGTGAATTCACAATATTTTCCTAATGTTAAATTACATGAGAATATTGTTGCAGTATGTGATTTAAATGAGTTAAAGGATGTTGAAATACTATTTTTATGTATTCCATCATCTGTAATGAGAGATTTAGTTGAAAAATTAAATAAGATAGTCAATAAGGATTGTATTTTTGTCAGCACTGCTAAAGGAATAGAAAATAAAACTAACAAAACAATGACAGACATTATCGAAGAAATTACTAAAAGACATTCCGTCGCATTTTCTGGACCTAATATTGCAGCTGAAATGGTTAAAGGTTTGTCTGCTTCAACTACAATTGCTTGTAGTGATATAACTTACTTAAATAAAGTTAAAAATGTTCTTGTTACAGATTCTTTTAAAGTTAATGCAAATACTGATGTAATTGGAACGGAATTTTGTGGAATCATTAAAAATGTTGTTGCAATTTCACAGGGGATTTGTGAAGGGATGGATATTAACAATAATGCAAAATTTGCAGTATTCACTAAAAGTTTCATAGAAACAAAAGATATCATTGAAAAATTAGGTGGTAAAAGGGATACTGTAGATGATTATTGTGGTTTTGGAGATATAGTAACTGCATCTACTTTAACAGTTAGTAGGAATCATACTTTAGGAGTATTGCGCGGTCAAGGTATTGTTATTGATGAAAATGCCTCTGGCGTATTATTTGAAGGAAAAAATACAACCATTATTTTGAAGAAGTTATGTGATGAATTAAATGTAAATTCTTTAACTGTTGATTTTGTTTATGATGTTATTATTAAAAATGCAAATCCAAAAAAGGCATTTTATAAACTATGGGAACAATTATAATTAAGTGATTTTATGATTTTTGCTGCAATTCTAGCTGGAGGAAGTGGAACGAGATTAGGGGCAGGTGTTCCAAAACAGTTTTTTAAGATTAATAATAAACCATTATTAGCTTACTGTATTGAACCTTTTTTAAAAGTTGATTTGTTGGATAAGATTATTGTTTCTTCTCCAAAACAACATTTAAATGATACTAATAATTTAATTAATGAATATTTTGATGATGATCGTTTAGTTGTTATTGAAGGTGGGAAAACACGCAATGATACTATTTTAAATTCAATTGATTATGCTATTGAAAATGGGGCAGATGATAATTCAGTTATGGTTACTCATGATGGTGCAAGAATTTTTGTTTCAACAAAATTAATTGAAGATAGTATTAAATATGCCCGTGAATTTGGTGCAGCTAGTCCAGTTATACCTGCAGTTGATGTGATTTTTCAAAGTAAAGAAAATAATAAGCTTACAAAGATTCCTGAAAGGAAATATTTATTCCATGCACAAACTCCACAATCTTTTAATATTAAAAAATATATAGAAATTTATGGAGATTTAACTGAGGATGAAATTAAATTATTAAATGAAGCAATGATGCTTTTCTATTTGAGAGATGAAGAAGTATATTTATTTGAAGGTGATTCATCAAACTTTAAAATTACACATCCTTTTGATATAATTATTTCAAAATCTATCTTAGGTGAATAAATGGCAGATATTGTAATATTTTATGAACTACCTGAAAGAGAATTAAATAATGCTTATCTTTTAAAAGCAGAATTTGAAAGGAGAGGATATTCTGTTGATCTTAAAGATTATTGGAATTATCATGAACTTGTTTTTCCAATTAAAGAGAAACCAAAATTAGTAATTGCTCATTCCGGTTATGATAATTCTGATTTAGAAAGGTTTACTGCACGTTTTATTCCTAAAATTGATAAAATGCTGAATATGAGGTACGAACAAGTAATTGCAGATAGAATTTTAAATTCTACACTTCATTATCCTCGAGAATATCTTAAAAACATGTCTTTTATATGTTGGAGTGAACATATTAAAGAGGAAATGGTTAAACAAGGAATTCCTGAGAAAAATTTAGCTGTAACAGGTGATATTAAGACAGATTTTTCTAATGAATTGTTTGATTCATTTTATAAAACAAAAGAAGAATTGGGTAAAGAATTCGGATTAAATTTTCAAAAAGAATGGATTTTATTCATTTCCAGTTTCACATTTACTGAAGAAGATACTGATGAAAGATTAATTAGATTGAATAACAATCTTGAAGATGGGAAATATATGCAAAAATGGGATATTGAGACTAAAAAAATTTTTATAAAATGGGTTAGAAAATTTTTAGAAAATCATCCTGAAAAAGAATTTATTTACAGACCTCATCCTGCTGAAAATAATGTAGTTACTGAATATTTTGATGCACAAGCTTTGGAAAATGAATATTCAAATTTTCATTATATTGGTAAATATGCGATTCAGGAATGGATTAGACCATGTGATTACTTAAATACATGTTTAAGTACTTCAATCATTGATGTTTATTTATTAAAAAAACAGTGCAATATTTTAAGACCTGTTCCTTTAGACCCTGATTTTGATAATCCATTATTACGTCATGCAGATTGCATTGATTCATATGAAGAATTTGAAAAGTTTAATACTAGTAAATCTGAAAAACCATTTCCTGTTTCTGATGAAGATGTTAATAAATATTACTATTTTGGAGATAAATTAGCTTATGAAAATATTTGTGATTATGCCGAAAAGATGATTAATGATGATTCATTTAAAAGTGATTTTTATCCAACTAATCAAACATTTTCACGACTAAAATTTATAATTAAAAAATCATTATTAATGCCCAAAGGTCTCCCTACTGTTTTTAAATCTGCATTTAAAAATAAATCAATACATAAATCAGAAATGGGGCCTAATAATGTAAATGCTGAAAAAATAAATAAAATAATTAAAGGTTAATATTGATTATTTGAAATTTGACATTTATATTGGCCGATTTACAAAAATTTATTAAAGATATTTAAAGATTTTCAATTTTTAGATAATAAATAATTATTTTATTATTTTCATCATAGATTGTGAAATAATAATCTAATTAATCTTGACTAAGTACATTAGTTCATTATCTTTATTTAATTTTTATAGATAATTTATTAATATTTTCCAAAATCAATTTTTTCAGGCGCATAACGGAATCTTTTTTCTTTTGGAGGTAATTCCATATAATTCCCATAAATTCTAGTTAATATGCTATCTGGATTATTAGGAACATTGACATTTATATTTTCAAATTTTGCTTTTTTTAAAGGTAACCAATCTTTTTTATTATATATTGGCATTTGACATATGGCTGGAAAGTCACAAACTTGATCACATTCTTCATTAACATATTTTGAAAATGTTTTAACACATTTCAGTTTGATAGAATTTGGGGAAATGGGCAATATTTTTAATATATAATATATTGCATTTTGCACAATTTTTTTCAATTTTGATGTATTGTCAAATTTTATTAGCGAATACATTGTTAATTGATTAAGAATAAAACTAGACCATTTGTGAATAAACCGTTTAATACTATTATTTGGCACATTATCTAATATAAAAATATCAATATAAATATTTTGAGTGTAATTTACTTGATTATTCCAATCTTCTTCATATAAAGTATTTTTCAAGAACAATCTGGCAAATGTGTAATGATAAGTTTCTTCATTTAACACATTAAAAAAATTATATTTTTTGTTTGGTTTATTTGTCATGATTTTATTAAATTTTTCAAAATCTTTTCTAAACATTATAACATCAATATCGTCATCCCATGGAATAAACCCCTCATGCCGGATAGTTCCTAGTAATGTTCCACCATAAACGAAATAATTAATTTTATTTTCTTCACATATTTTAATAAAATCTTTTAGAATCATTAGTTGAACTTTTTGTAGATGTTTTAATGTTGCATCGTTATATTTTTTACATTTGACCATCTTAATCCTCTAAATTAATATATAAACTCGTTTATAAAAAATATTAATATACTAATATTATATTTAATTTAATTTATTTAATTCTTACGATAAAAAAATCGATGATTTCAAGCTAAGTTTTTTTTTTGATTTTTTTAAAGCTGTCTTGGATGTTTTATTGCATTTTTTAGGCTAGTATTTGTTTTTTTTTTTATTTTTCTTCGTTTGTTGGTGCTTTTATTTTTGTTTAAAATAAACTTCTGCAATCCATTTTTATTTTTTTAGAGTATTTCTTCTGTAATTGGGATGAAATTCGGAGAAACAGTTGTATTCAAATATAACTTATAGCCTTCGCAAAAAAAGGAAAGAATTAAAAAATCATCCTCCATAAAATTAATTACAGGTTTGTTTTTAAGTTGTATATATAATAATAAGCTTGTATTATTATTCAAAACTATCTGAACTTATATTTTTAAAATTAAAAACTTATAAATGTTAAAATAGTATAAGTTTAATATCAATTTATTTCTTTCACACCACTATATTTAATAAAAAGGAAATTGCGTATTTTTTTGTTATTATACAAGACACTCATAAGTTTGGTTAATGTTAATGCTGTTTTGAAGTGTTTTTTCATTATAATCTTATTTAATTTATTGAACGGTAAGGATGATGGAGTCAATGTGAAATCCAATTTCTTTTCAAAGTTATAAAGTATTTCTATTCCTTCGGATTTATTTTTTAATTTAGACAATATGAAAAATACCATATTCATCAAATCATTAAGCAAATCGATTTTAGTTTTTTCGGAACAATTTTGCCTCAATAAATTGTAAATCAGTTCCATGCATTTTAAAAAATCGTTCAATGTTTTTACACTAACTTCATGAGTAATTGATTTTTCATTTTCAATAAAGTAAATATATCCAGGATAATTTGGCAGGTATATTACATCTTTTTGAGTTTTTATCAGGCAATAAACTGATAATACAACATCTTCAAACAGTATATGTAAAAATTTAATGTTGTTTTCTCTAAAAAATGAGGTTCTATAGATGTTTCCCCAAACAGTATGGTTTAAAACAATTAATCTTTCATCATCACTAAATGTTTTTGTGGTTAAATCGATTGATTCTATTTTTTGGGGGATGTATAGGTTATCATTCAGTTTGCTTGTGTGATTGCAGTTTACAATATCCACATCGTTAGTGCTTATCAGATTATACATTACCTCACAATAATCCTCAAATAATCGATCGTCACTATCTAAAAATATTATAAATGGTGCTGTCACTTTTTCAAGCGCAATATTTCGGGGATAGCTGGGATGGCCGGAATTTTCTTTAAGGAGTATCGGTTTTATGTTTTTGTATTTATCTGCATATTTTTTAATAATCTGTCTTGATTTGTCTTTTGAACAATCATCTATCAAAAACAGTTCAATATTTTCAAACCCGATGCTTTGGTCAATTACATTTTTTATGGTGTCTTCAAGAAATTCCTCAGAGTTATAAATTGGAATAATTATACTTACTTTATATTCTTGCATTTACTAATACTCCTTATTTAATATTATTAATTTACAAAAGTTATTATAAATAATTTTGGTTGATTATTAATAGGTGTAGCAAGGGGTTATATTCAATTTTTAACTTCAGAATTGTGCTGCTATTATTTTAATTTGGGCCATTGTATTCTATAGTTATTGCAGATTTGGTTGAATTAGGATTATAAACTTTCTTTTAAGATATTTCATAGAAATTAAATTCATTATATTTCATGAAAGGTTACTTTTTTATTTTAAAATGTAAATATTTTTAACTATTAAATGATAAAAATAATTTGCATAATGTAATAGGAAAATGAAAATTATGGCAGATAAAAATGAATGGGGCAGCAACCTGTCATTCATCCTTGCAATGATTGGTTCTGCCGTTGGACTTGGAAACATTTGGAGATATCCCTATGTACTTTACTCCAATGGTGGGGGAGCGTTCTACATCCCTTACATCGTGGCGATTCTTTTGATGGGAATTCCATTTTTGATTTTGGAGTATGGTGTCGGATATAATTTTAAGTCTTCCTTTCCAAAGGCAATAAGGAAGATTCACTCCAATTGGGAATATTTGGGCTGGCTTTTGCCGGTTGCTGTTTTTATGATTATGATTTATTACTCAGCTATTCTTGGCTGGGATGGAATTTACATGATTTTGAGTTTCACCAAGGGTTGGGGCGCAAACCCGGACACTTTCTTTGCAACCACCCTTCTTCAATCCTCAGAGTCAATGTCTGGTTTGACCCATTTCATTCCACTTATTGCTGTTGCAATGCTTGTAGGTTGGGTAATCATTTGGTTTATATCTCACAGAGATTTGGAAGAAGGTTTAGGTAAGGTTTCAAAGATTCTGGTACCTGCACTCTTCATCATTATGGTTATCATCGTTGGAGTCTCTCTGACTTTGCCTGGTGCTTCAATAGGTCTTGCAGAACTTTTCAACCCTGACTGGTCACTTTTGACACACTTTGAAATATGGATGGCGGCATTCGGACAGATTGTATTTTCATTAAGCCTGGGAATGTCAATAGCATTTACATATGCAAGCTATACAAGCGATGATGCTGATTTGATTACAAATACAATCTCAATCGCCCTTGCAAATTCACTTTTTGAATTTCTCAATTTTAGGATACATGTCACTTCAGTCAGGAACAGCGGTTGCAGACCTTGTAACTCAGGGAACAGGCCTTGTATTTGTAGTGTATCCTACCGTATTTAACGTGTTGGGTCAGTGGGCTTACGTTTTAGGACCTTTGTTCTTTTTGACAGTTTATCTTGCAGGGCTTACAAGCATATTGTCAACTGTCGAACCCTTGTCATTTTCCATTCAAAACAAGTTTGGCCTTTCAAGGTCCAGGACAATGACAATACTGGTAATAGTTGGTGCAGCACTATCAATGATTTACGCCACTGCCTACGGTGGGGAACTGCTTGGGTTTGTGGATACATTCATCAATCAGATTGCACTGCTTTTCGGTGTGATTTTAGAGTGCATAATATTTGCATGGATATTCAAAGCTGAAAAACTCATTGATTTTCTCAATTCAAGATCTAAAACAATCAAACTGGGCAAATGGTGGCTGGTAATTGTTAAGTATATCCTTCCGATTTTCATTTCAATCATCTGGATTGGAGGACTCATTGATGTTATCAATGCAGGAACCATAGACCAGCTGAACTTTACAATCGTTACAGCGTTGATGCTTTTAATTGCAACAGGAATATTCACTATTTTGCCTGCTAAAAATCCTGATTGGGATGATACCGAAGAAAGGGTCTAATCCTTTCTTTCATTTTTTTTTTTAAAAATTGGATTTGCCTATATTGGATACTCTATCGACTAAACTTGGGTCATTTTCTTTTTTTTCAAGATGTATAAAAATAGTTCCGTTGTCATGTTCAGTGATTATCTCATCATATTCGTCAAGGTTCAGTGCTGAGTTGTCATATGTATTTGACACTCCAATCATTAACCCTACGACTGAAAGCAGGAATATCAAAAGAATCACTGTATTTTTCATATCCATAATAATATATATTATAGAAAAGTATTTTTATAACTTTTGTTCATACTATATTAGCGAAAAATTTTTTTTAGAGGTGAAAATATGAAAGGCTTTATACTTGCAATAGTGATACTTGCAGGAATACTTGTCATCGGCGGTGGCGCTGTGGCATATAAATTCATGGAATCCCATGACGGGGACTCTGCAGTGAATAAGGTTATGGATAAAGTAAGTAATAGTGGATCTTCTGATGTTGTAAAAGAGGAAGTAAAAGAAAACGGTCAGGCCGGAAGCGGTTCCTATAGGCAGGTCTCCTACGGCGATGGGGGATTTCGCCAGTATGATTCTAAAACCGGCGAACTGATAGGTTCTTCCTATGATTCTGATCAGGCAAGCTTAAACAAAGGGGATTTCGATTGATTTTAAAGGACTTGCTTGATTATTTCAATATTGAAGATAATCTTCCCGATTATCTTTTGGAACAGCCATTCAATGAAGTCTTTTTGGATGGCGATTTTGAAAAAACAGACGATACATATAAAATAGAGGTTACAACCCGCCAGGATGTCACCCACCAGATGTTCATAAGGCCTGGGGATGAATTTCCGCTAATCATAATGTCAGTATTGCCAAACGGCAACCTGAACGGAATGAAGTTCGGCCAGAACAAGGGTGATGTAACTTATATCAATGAGTTGTAAACCGCTATTTTTTCCTATTTTTTAACTACTTTTATATAATATTTTAATCAAAAATTATAATATAATAATTTAATAATTTTGTTGATATCATGGACAAAAAAGAGTTAATTAACAGTGGAAAAGTGAAAAGCGTATTCACTACCGACGATGAAAATGCGGTCATTATCGAGTTTAGAGACGATATGACTGCTGGTGATGGTGAAAGAAAAGAGGTAATGAACAAGAAAGGTTCATACAATGCAATAATCTCTTCCAAAATCTTCAAGGTCCTTGAGGAAAACGGCGTCAAGACCCAGTTCATTGACTTGCCAGAACCTAATGTGATGCTTGCAAAAAAGCTTGAAATGATTCCGATTGAAGTGATTGTAAGAAACATAGCAACAGGCAGCCTTGTGCGCAAATATCCTATTGCAGACGGAACCAAGCTGGACCCTCCGATAGTGCAGATGGACTTTAAGGATGATGAATATCATGATCCTATGCTCAATGATTCCATTATAAAAGCATTGGGAATAGCTAGCCAGGAAGAAATCGATATCCTCACTGAAAGGGCTTTAAAAATCAATGAAATATTGACCAAGTTCTTCGAAGATGCAGGAATTATTCTGGTTGACTACAAAGTCGAATTCGGTAAGGACAAGAACGGCGAAATCCTTCTGGGCGATGAGATATCTCCTGACGGATGCAGATTATGGGACAGCGAAACCTTGGAAATGCTTGACAAGGAACTGTTTAGAAAAGGTAAGGACAGCGAAGTTATGGACGCTTATGTGGAAGTATACAACAGAATTATTCCCGACGATGAAAAATTTGATTTTTAGGTGATGTGGATGTTATTTGATATTGAAGTTAAAATTTCTCTTAAAAGCGGTATGTTAAACCCTGAAGCAACAACAATCGAAAGGTCTCTTGAATTACTAGGTTATGACGTAAACAATGTCAAAACCGTTGAAACCATTAAATTCCAAATGGAAGGCGAAGATAGGGAAGTAATCAGAGAAAATGTCACTGACATGTGTGAAAGACTGCTCTGTAATCCTGTAATTCATGACTATAAGATTAATGTTATTCCACAGAATATGGCTTGTGGCAAATAGGGGGATTCAAATGAAAATTGGAGTAATTAGATTTCCGGGAACAAACTGTGACAGGGATGTTGCAAAAGCTGTCGAACTGGCTGGCCTCACTCCCGAGTATGTCTGGTGGAGTGAAGAGAAGCTCACTGATTATGACGGCATCGTCATTCCTGGCGGATTTTCATATGGTGATTACTTGAGGGCTGGTGCAATGGCTTCCATTACACCGGTAATTGATGGAATCAAAGAATTGGTCAAAGAGGAAAAGCCGGTTTTGGGAATTTGTAACGGAGCTCAGATTTTAGGCGAAATAGGTCTTGTTCCAGGTATTTTCATAACAAATGAATATCCGAAATTCAACTGTGAATGGGTGGATTTGAAAGTCGCCACCTCCAGAACACCTTTTACAAAAGCGTTTAAAACCAGTCAGACAATATCCCTTCCTATTGCTCATGCTGAAGGAAGATTTTATACAGAAGACATTGACCTTTTAAAAGATCAGGACCAAATAGTATTGCAGTTTGAAGGAAAAAATCCTAACGGATCAATGGAAGCTATTACAAGCGTATGTGATGAATCCGGTCTTGTCTGTGCTATGATGCCTCATCCTGAAAGGGCCTGTGAGGAACTCTTCGGTTCTGATGATGGTTTGAACTTCTTTAAGGGATTTTTATAAAGTGATATAATGGTAGTTTATTTAATTGGTGCAGGCCCTGGAGATGCTGATTTAATAACTCTTAAAGCTGTGAAAGCACTGAACAAGGCTGATGTTGTTTTATACGATTATCTGGCCAATGACGAAATATTGGAACATGCTCCTGAAGATGCCGAAAAAATATATGTCGGCAAAAAGGCAGGGGAGCATTATAAAACACAGGATGAAATCAACGATTTGATTGTTGAGCAGGCTCAAAATCATGAAAATGTGGTTCGCCTTAAAGGGGGAGACCCTTTCGTATTCGGTCGGGGCGGAGAAGAAATATTGGCTTTAATGGAACATGATATCAAATTTGAAGTAATTCCGGGCGTAACTTCAGCAATTGGAGCGCCAACTTCTTTAGGACTACCGGTAACTCACCGTGCAGTAGCTACTTCAGTTACCCTTGTCACTGGACATGAAGACCCGACAAAACCTGAAAGCCAGGTTCATTGGGATTATACTGCCGATACCCTAATTATATTGATGGGCATTGGAAATATAAAGGAAAATACTTCTGAAATAATGAAATATCGTTCACCCGACACTCCGGTTTGTGCGGTTGAAAGCGGAACCCTTCCGGATGAAAATGTCGTATTTGGAACATTGGGTGATATTTCAGATAAAAAGATTAACACTCCGGCTATTTTAATAATAGGGGATGTTGTAAATCTTTACAAGGATATTTATGATTATCAAAGGTGATTAGATGTGTGGAATTGTAGGTTGTATATTAAAAGAGGAGGATGATGTAGCGCCGATTCTTTTTGATTGTATCTCCAAACTGGAATACAGGGGATATGATTCAATAGGTCTGGCTACTTTTGCAGATGGTGCTATACATATTAAAAAAGACAAAGGAAAGATTGAGGAAGTCGACAGGAAACTGGACCTGAATGATATGCCGGGCAATTTCGGTATTGCTCATGTCCGCTGGGCAACTCATGGAGATCCTTCAAAATTGAATTCACACCCTCATATTGATGAAGATAACACAATAGCTGTTGTTCACAATGGAATCATTGAAAACTATTTGGAAATTAAGGAAAAACTGACTCTTGAAGGCCATGTGTTCAAATCAGATACTGACACTGAAGTCATTCCTCATCTCATTCAAAAGTTTATGGATGAGAAGTTTGATTTGGAGCATGCCGTTAGAAAAACCATCGATGTCATTGAAGGAGCATATGCAATTGCTGCCATAAGCAAGAGTGAACCTGATAAAATCGTTGCAACACGTAAGGATTCACCATTGATTGTAGGTATTGGTGATGAGGGCTATTATCTTGCATCCGATTCTCCGGCTATTTTGAAATACGCAAGAGACATTATTTATCCTGAAAAGGGAGAAATAGTCATTTTGGATAAGGACGGTGTTGTTGTCCATGATGAGTTCGACAATGTGGTCAACAAGGAAATAGATACAATTAACTGGACACCTGAAATGGCTGAAAAGGAAGGCTATGACCATTTCATGATTAAGGAAATCAATGAACAGGCAACAGCAGTCAGAAATACCCTTACACAAAAGGACAATATTCAGGAAATAATCGATGATGTGGGTGATATTCAAAGGATATGTTTTGTTGCATGCGGAACATCATATCACGCTTCATTGACCGGAAAATATCTGATAGAATCTCTTGCGGGAGTTCCGACAGATGTTATCCTTGCTTCTGAGTTCAAGTATTCTGCAAATACTCTAAATGATGACACACTGGTGGTATTCATTTCACAGTCAGGTGAAACTGCAGATTCCCTTAAGGCACTGGACGTGGCCAATCAGACATCCAAGACATTGGGTATTGTAAATGTTGCAGGTTCATCCATTACAAGAAGGGCTCAATATGTAATTCAAACTCAGGCAGGTCCTGAAATTGGAGTTGCAGCAACAAAAACCTATGTGGCTCAGTTGACTTCAATCTATCTGTTTGCCGCTTTGTTTTCTAAAAATATTGAACTTCTAAAAGAAATTGAAAAGGTTCCTGATTTCATAGATGAGGCTCTCGAGGACACTGAGCTTATCGAGGAAATTTCCAAAAGATACAATTATGCCCGTGATTTCTTCTATCTTGGAAGAGGCTACTCTTATCCGACAGCTTTGGAAGGGGCATTGAAACTTAAGGAAATCACTTACATTCATGGTGAAGGTTACGCTGCAGGAGAACTCAAACATGGTCCTTTGGCTTTGATTGATGAAGGAATACCTGTTGTGGTGGTTATTCCTCCTGGAGACAATTACAGAAAAACCATGAGCAATATGGAGGAAGTAAAGTCACGGGGAGCTAATGTGCTTGCAATTGGTGCTGGAAATGATGAATCACTGAAGGCCAAGGCAGATACAGTTATTCCAATCAATGGTGAAGTCAAAGAGATTATCGCACCTCTGGTTTATATCGTGCCGCTGCAGTTGATTGCATATTATATTACAGTTGAAAAGGGTCACGATCCAGACAAACCGAAAAATCTGGCAAAATGTGTGACCGTAGAATAAGGTTTTTTCAAAATCTTATCTATTCTTTATTTTTTTCATTCAATATGGATTTAAACAAATTTAATTGATTATTTTTAATAATCCAATAATTTCATTGTGTTCTTTTTTATTTCAAAGTTATATGTTCATTAGTTTTCTTGTTTGGTGATTATAATTTTTTATTACTTTTATTTAATAAAATTGATATAATGTTATTGGTTTTTAATTAAATTTTGTCTTTTGATAGTATTTTTACTTATTTTAATTTTTTTATTTCATTTATAAGAATGTATGTGCTTATTTTTTATAAATTAAGCTTTTTTATGCTTTTTTCCATAAACAAAAGCTTTTTATAAGAAAAGTGACTTATGATTATGTACGAACAAATGTTAGATGGAGTTAACGTTATGTTTAATAATAAAATTAAAATATTTTTGATAACTCTGGTTTTCATGTTGTCAATTTCAGCAGTTGCTGCTGTAGAGTCAAATACTACTGATGACGTGATTGCTGGGGAAGTCGATGAAGAACCTCCTTCGGGTGTTGTTCGGGATGTTTCCAATGATAAAAGCATTGGAGTAACTAATGACGATCTTGAAAAATCCGATGGAGTTTATGAGTTAAGTGGTAACGATTTGAAGATGTACTACAAGAACGGATCTTCTTATGACGTTACTTTGCTAAAAGATTCAAAACCTGTTAAAAATGCATCATTATCCGTTGTTCTTAATGGTGTTACTTATAAAAAGGTTACTAATAATTTAGGTAAAGTGTCCATTCCAATTAATTTGAAAGTTGGAAGCTATGTTGTTTCTACCACTTATGACAATATTAATGTTAAGAATAACATTAAAGTGTTGCCGGTAATAGTTTCCGGCAAGGATATTACTACAACATACAAGAGTACCGCAAAATATTCTCCTAAGTTTTTAGACGGTAAAGGCAAACCGTTGGCTAATAAAAATGTTAAATTCAAAGTAAACGGCAAAACCTATACCAAGAAAACAAATGCTAAAGGTATTGCTTCATTCAGTATCTCTAGTTTGAAGGTTGGTACTTTCACTATCTATGCAATTCATCCTAACGGATATTCAATATCAAATAAGATTGTTGTAAAACATTCAGTTGTTGCATCAAACCTTGTAAAACATTATGGAAGTTACAAAAAGTTCTCAGCAACTTTCTACGGTAAAAATGGAAAACCATTGGCAAATAAATATATTCAGTTTTACCGTAAAGGAGACTACTTCAATGTTAAAACCAATTCAAAAGGTGTTGCATCAATTACCGTTATTTCCTCCCCACAAACATTTAAGATGATTTCAATAAACCCTGAAACAGGTCAGAAATTGGGCAGGAATGTAACAATTTTGTCAACTTTATCTGCTAGCAAAGTTTCAACATTTTCAGATAAAACCACTGCATTTAAAGTTAAACTTTATAAAGATGAGAAATTAGTCAAAAACGCTAAAGTATATGTTTATATCAAGGGAGTCAGAAAAACCGGTAAAACCGATGCGAATGGAATTGCTAGTGTTAATTTCAAGTTAAATAAGGGAACTTATACATTCACATCAGTAGACCCTTACACAGGCCATTCTATCAGAACCAAAGTAACGGTCAAATTGGCTTCCATATTGGCTTATACTAAAAATACATATGAGAATTCAGAGACAACCTATACTGCTACCCTTTTAAATCAGGACGGCAGCCTTGCAAAAAACACAAATATGCAAATGACACTTGACGGTAAAACATACACTGTCAAAACCAATGTAAAAGGTGTTGCAAGCTTGACCTTCTCATTAAAAGAGGGTACCTACAAAATAATTTGTAAGGATTTAAGCACAGGATACTCCAAAACCTGTACTATAAATGTAAATGGTCCTATTGTGGGCATTAAATTTGATGCGAATGGTGTTTCCGAAGACGGAACAATGCTTTTGGTGGTTGGTAGACCATCTGCTGTTGGTGAAGAATCCAAATACGGTTATACTTTCTATAAAACCTTGTTTGAAAGGACTTGTCCATACTGTGGCGGCCATAATCTTTACTGGAGCATTTTCTGGGCAGGCAATGAATATGGTGACGGAGGTATTTTCCCTGGAACCGGAAGATATGAAACCGGTAGTGCAGAAGGAAATATTTTCTGTGACGATTGTGACTGTGACTTCTCAATATTCGGTCATGAGCATGTTTGGAGCAATCCAATGTACTTAAAAGTTCTTGATGGACCTCATAAGTCCTCAAAAGAAGAAGCATATGCTTTAAAAAGTGGAAATTATGTTTTGTCATAATTTCCTGATTTAACTTTTTTTAATTTTTCTTTCATATCCAAAATTCTGTTTCTTGAATTGTTTTTTTCGTCCTGTTTTTTTGAATAGTTGTTTTCGCATTCGACAATGTAAAACGCTTCGTCTGAAGTTGTTGATGGTATGTTCATTTTCGCCAGATTGCGTTCCACACGTCTTTTAAGTTTTTCGTCATCCATTTCGCATGCTAAAAATATCGGTGTTTTAACGGCTGATGAAATTTTTGTGGTGTGGCGTGCTTCGTGTCTTTCCTCTGTTCTTTTTTCCAATATGTAATCTCCGCTGTTGTTTAGGTTGGGGTCTCTAAATGGAATTCCAACATCTGACAGTGCAATTCTTATCTCATCATTTTTCGGAAGCGCAGTATCAAGCATCAGAGGATTTGGACTTGCCAGTGTTCCCCCCTGTTTTCTTCCGAATATCGGACCTTGGCCTATGTAGAAGTCGGATTCGATAAATGCATCTCTGACAGGTGCGGAGGAAGTGTATGTCGCCACAATTCCGTCATCCTTTATGACTCTTCTGAATTGTCTGAAAAATTCAAGTGAAAACAATTCCGGAGCCATATTCTGTGAAAACGGATCAAGGAATATCGCATCATAGGTGTCATCTTCAAGTTTCTGGACGGTTTGTCTTGCATCTTCAATGTAGACACTGATGTCAATATTTTCTGGAATTTCTGCGCTCTCCAGGCTCAATGTTGCATAATCCTGTTTGATGAGTTCATCCTCAATGGCTTTTTTGGTAATGTCATGTGCCTTGATCGGTGAGGGAACCAAAAGACCGCATGCAAGCGTTGCATGGGATATTTCAACCATGTCTATTGAAAGTTTGGAGTCAGTTTCATGCTTTAAAAAGTCATCTATTGCTGCTGATGAATTGTAGCCGAGTCCTGCACATATGTCTAGAATCGCAATGTCTTCATCATAGCTGAACTTCATGGGCTTGATAAATTTCTCAAATGACTCACTTATTGCTCCGGTAGATGTATGTAATGTTTCAATTTTATGATTTATTTCCTTCGAGTTAATAGAATATGATCCATCATCTGTTAAAACAAAATAATCTTTGTAAGTATTAAAAAAATTAACTCTTCCTTCATTATTTCGACTACTTTTTTCTGAGTCAAAACATGAATTCACTAAATCGAAAATATCGTCATTAATTATTCTGGCATTGTCTTCATAACTCATTTTATCAATAGAAAATTTTGTTTTTTTTAATATTTATCTTTGAAGTGGTTTTAATCAAAATTTGATTTTTTATAATTTTTTCTATTAATCGAACGGGAACGGGTCGATATTGAAAAATAGTGGTTTATATTCGAAGCATTTTTAAATTCTTTGATTTAATAGCGTTGTTTTTCTAGATTTGTGCATATTGTCATTGCAGGTATTCAATAATTCTGATGAGGCATTTAAAATATTTCATGGAGATGAAATTCAAATCTCTGATGTAATCATCAGTCGTGTCATTTTTCTAAAATTTCTGATTCGATTTCAAATGAATTATCTATATTGAATGGGTTGTCTGCTTTTGTTTTAATGATTGGGCTTTGATTTGGGCACATTTTTGCCTTTTCAGCTTTTAAATTTAAATTCAAATTTCAGCTTTGTTTTTGCAATAATTCGAATCCTACATTCCATTTGTGATTAAAAAAGATTAAATTGCTTCTATTTTTGTTTTTTAATCATTTGTGGTTGGAATTAATTTTATTCATTTGGAAATCAAATCGCATTGATTTTTGCTGATTTTTGAAAAAGCTTGTTTATTTTGCTTATTTTATAGTTTGGGACTTTCTTAATCCATTTCTTTTAAGCATTGTTTTTTGATTAAATTAAGAATTTTTCACTATTTTTTCAGTTAATTGGTTCATTATTGGCATAATTTTATTTAAAATAGTCATATTTAATTATTTTTAGACAGATTTAAGGATTATACGTTAGATTTTATATTGTCATTGATTGGGTGGTGATGGTCTTTTTGATTGATTTTAAACTTTTCATGGCTGATTTGGACAGGTTTTAGCCCTTTATTTTTTCTTCTTAAAATGCTTATTTTTCTTATTTTTTGGATATTTTTTCTTATTTTTCAATAAAAACATTTATATATGACTTATTTCATAATAATGATTGACAATCTTAAGTATTCAAAAGTTTTACTTGATATATGTGTAAAAATTTTTTGGTATTTGCTTGGGATTGATGCATTTGGCGACAAACATTGGTGGCAATACATGTCATCGTCGCCCATTTAATGCAAAGTTTCAACGTAGAATTGTTGAAACATATTGAATCTGCCATAAATCTAGTGATATCCATGTGACGTTGCAGTTCTGGAGTGATGCTTGCAGGGTCATGTTGATATTTTAGATTTTTCCCAATTGTGTCCGTATTATCTAATTTATAATTACCTTAACTAAAAGATGTCAAATATACACTAAATCTCTAAATTTTCTCCTAAAAATCTATTGGGACATGATTGGGGGTGCAGATTATTAAACACGAAGCAGGGTTAAATTTAATTTAACCTCCTTTTTTCCTTTTTTATTGTTTTATAAATTTGTGTGGGATATCATTTTTTAACATGCCGGTGCTATTTTTTAATTGGCAGATGAGCAAGATTTATATAATTTCTAATTTAAACTTTATTTAGATATTACATGTGCTTCAAATTATTTTTTTGAAGACAATTTTCTGTTAAAACTTATTTTTTAAAAACTGTTAGAGTAAGGTATAATGTTTGAAATTAAAGCGAAAGATAACATGGGGCGTGTAGGCGTTTTGAAAACCAAGCATGGGGACGTAAAAACTCCTGCACTGATGCCGGTAATTCACCCGCGCAAACAGACTATTGACGTGGGCAAATATGGTGCGGATATTGTAATTACAAATGCATATCTGATTTACAAGGATGAAGACCTGAAAAAGGAGGCTGCTGAAAAGGGATTGCATGAACTGATTCATTTTGACGGTCCGATAATGACCGACTCCGGTTCCTTTCAGCTTTCAGTTTATGGTGATGTTGAAATAACCAACAGGGAAGTCATTGAATTTCAGGAACTCATCAAAACGGATATCGGAACAAGTCTTGACATTCCGACAGCACCTTTTGTAGACCGTGAAAAGGCTGAAAGCGATTTGGAAATAACTCTTGAAAGGGCAAGGGAAGCCGTTGAATATAAAAAGTCTCAGAATATGGAGATGCTTTTAAATTCAGTAGTTCAGGGTTCTACCTTTTTGGATTTAAGACGTGAATGTGCCCGAGAACTGTCAAAGCTTGATGCCGATTTGTATCCTATAGGTGCGGTAGTTCCCCTGATGGAGTCCTATCACTATAAGGATCTGGTTGATGTTGTGATGAATTCAATGAGGGAACTCTCAGACAGCACACCCCGTCATTTGATGGGTGCAGGCCATCCGATGATTTTTGCACTTTGCGTTGCCATGGGCTGTGATTTATTCGACTCAGCTGCATATATCCTCTATGCGGAGGATGACAGGCTCCTGTCAACTAGAGGAACTTACAAACTGGAAAACCTTCAGGAGATGCCATGTTCCTGTGAAGTATGTAGCAAATACACTCCCGATGACTTAAGGGCAATGCCTAAAGAAAAAAGAAGAGACCTGATTGCCCAACATAACCTCCACGTTTCATTTGCAGAGTTGAGATTAATCAGACAGGCAATTTATGACGGCAGCCTGATGGAGCTTGTCGAAGAGAGATGCCGTGCTCATCCTGCACTTCTTGAAGCTGTAAGACAGCTTGGAAACTATTCCAAGGATTTGGAAAAATACGATCCGAGAAGCAAAAAGTCAGCATTTTTCTACACAGGTCCTGAATCACTGTGCCGTCCTGAAGTTTTAAGACACATGCAGAAATTGCGCCAGATGCATAAAAAACGAGACCTGGTCATATTGCCTCCGACCAGAAAGCCTTACTCCAAATTTGTCTCAGGTAAGCTTGGCGAATTTTACATTTATGGTGCAGAACAGGAAATTGATTTGGAAAACACTGATTTCATGGTCTTGGATATTCCATTTGGTTTAATCCCATTGGAAATCGATGAAGTCTATCCTCTAAGCCAGAACGATGCTCCCAAAACACGTGATGTTGACAGCATAGAGTTTGTGGAGGATTTCATATCCGAATTTGTTGAATATTACGAACAGGTGCTTATACATTCAAGAATCATCAAAGATCTGGAAATAGGTCTTTACAATAAATGCATAGATTCCGATGAAATAAGATACAGAAAAGATGATGTCAAAAAAATCAAGGCAATTGCAGATTATCAGTTCGGCTTTGGAGCTGGAGACGCATTGTTTGATGGAAATATAAAGATTGAAAAAAGTAAAAAGACAGGAAAAATCAGGCACATCTATGACGGAAAGGTGCTGATTGTAAACATGAGGGCATCCGATTCATATCTGGTTTTATCAAAGGAAGGTGCCAAAAGATTGCACAATGCAATGCCTTATCCGGAAAACAGGGTAGTGGTGAATAAGGACTCAGAACCATTCGCCCTTGACGGAAAAAGTGTATTCTGCAAATTTGTAGTTGACTGTGACGATAATATCCGCGCAAAGGATGAAGTGCTGATAGTAAATGAGGAAGATAAGCTGTTGGCATACGGAAAAGCATTGCTTGGGGCCTGTGAAATTAAGGAATTCAAAACAGGCCAGGCCATTAAGACCCGTAAAGGAATGAAAAAATAGGTGATAATATGAGTGAAGACAATAAGGTAAACACAGGCCATCATATTGAAGATAAGGAGCTTATTAAAAATGCCCGCAAACCTGTTGGCGAGTTGGGCCATCAGATATTGGACAGAATGAATGAATCCCATGAATCCATGGCTCAATGGGGTGTAACTCATTTTGAAATAAATGAAGACAGTAAAATCTTGGATATCGGTTGTGGCGGTGGAAGAAACATCCAAAGATTCGCCGAAGAGATTTCTGAAAACGGAAGGGTAGTCGGAATTGATTACTCTGAAGTAAGCGTGGAAAAATCCAAAAAACTGAATCAGGAATTCATAGACATGGGCATTGTTAATGTATTGCAGGGATCTGTTTCTGAAATGCCTTTTTATGATGAGACTTTTGATATTGTAACAGGATTTGAAACAATTTATTTCTGGCCGGATTTTATCAATGATTTAAAGGAAGTAAACAGGGTTCTTAAAAAAGACGGTTTGGTATTTTTCTGCAATGAGGCTGTTTATAGGGAAGGTGAAATGGATAAATATGATGATCTGGTGGAACTTCTGGATATGAAAATCTATTCTGAAGACGTCTTAAGGGAATCTCTTGAAAAGACAGGCTTTAAGGATTTCAAAGCATATGTTGATGATGAGCATGATTGGATTTGCGTAACTGCTAGAAAAATCTAATTATTTTTTCATTTTTTTATAAAATTTCTTTCAAAATCGAAAGTTTTATATACTATCAAAACATAAGTTTACTTGTTGTTAGTTTTCATGCGGTGTTAGTCCAGCCTGGTTAAGACTCTAGCCTGCCACGTTAGAGACCCGGGTTCAAATCCCGGACGCCGCATTTTTTATGCAGTCGTGGTATAGTCTGGTTATTACTTGGGCCTTCCAAGCCTACAACCCGGGTTCGAATCCCGGCGACTGCATCTAGAATAAATTCTTTTTTTAAAATTCTTATTTCCTTTAAAAAATAGCTATTTTTTAGTTACTTTTATATAATAATAAAAATAAAATATTAATAATTAAATTAATTTTTAATGTCGTTAAATATTATGATTTAAGGTGATTTAATGGTAGGAATAGTAGGATATGGGGCACATGTGCCGTCATATAGAATTAAGGTAGAAGAAATTGCAAAAGTATGGGGTGATGACCCTGTAGCTTTATCAAACGGGTTGGTTGTAAATGAAAAATCCGTTCCTTCTGCTGATGAAGATACTGCAACTATTGCAGTAACCGCTGCTAGATATGCTCTAGCAAGAGCTAAAATTGATCCAAGTAAGATTGGTGCTGTTTATGTTGGTTCAGAATCACATCCGTATGCAGTTAAACCAACAGCTTCCATTGTTGCTGAAGCTGTCTGTGCAACTCCAAAATTGACTGCAGCTGATTTGGAATTTGCATGTAAGGCTGGAACTGCCGGTATTCAAATGACTATGGGTCTTGTTGAATCTGGAATGATTGAATACGGATTGGCTATTGGTGCTGATACTTCACAAGGTGCTCCGGGTGATGCGTTGGAATACACCGCATCCGCTGGAGGCGCAGCTTACATTATCGGTAAGGAAAATACAATTGCAGATATTAATCATACTTGCAGTTATACAACAGACACTCCAGACTTCTACAGAAGAGAAGGCCAAAACTACCCGTCTCACGGTGGTCGTTTTACAGGAGAACCTGCTTACTTCAAGCATGTTTTAAGCACAGCAAAAATGTTATTCGAAGAAACCGACACAAAACCTGAAGACTATGATTATGCATGTTTCCATCAGCCTAACGGTAAATTCTACTTGAGGGCAGGTAAAAAATTAGGTTTCACTTCAGAACAAATCAAACAAGGACTATTAACTCCAAATATTGGAAACACTTATTCCGGAGCTGTGCCATTGGCTTTATCCAATATCTTGGATGTTGCCGAGCCTGGAGATAATATATTTGTTGTTTCATATGGTTCTGGTGCTGGAAGTGATGGATTCTCAATAACTGTCAAGGATGAAATTGTAGAAAGAAGAGAATTAGCTCCAAAAACACAGGATATCATTGACGATAAAACATACGTCGATTATGCTATTTATGCTAAATTCAAAGGTAAAATTAAAATGTAAGGGGGCTTAATTATGAGAGATGTTGCGATTATAGGAGTTTCACAAACTAAATTTGGTGAATTATGGGATTCTTCCTTTAGAGATTTGATTGCTGAAGCTGGTTTAAAAGCTATCGTGGATGCAGATATTGGTGGTGACGACATTGAAGCAATGTTTATTGGAAATATGTCTTCAGGACTATTCGTAGAACAAGAACACATTGCAGCACTTATTTCTGACCATGTGGGGCTTAATCCAATTCCAGCCACAAGAGTTGAAGCTGCTTGTGCATCAGGAGGTCTTGCATTAAGACAGGGAATCATGGCTGTTGCATCAGGTTTCCATGATGTGGTAATTTCTGCAGGTGTTGAAAAGATGACTGATGTCGTTGATGCTACTCCGGCTATTGCTACTGCATCCGACCAGGAATGGGAAGCACAGCAAGGAGCTACATTCCCGTCATTATATGCAATGATTGCAAAAAGACACATGTATGAATACGGTACAACCCGTGAACAGTTAGCACAATTTTCAGTTGTAAACCATAAAAATGCATCTAAAAATCCAAATGCACAATTCCCATTTGAAGTAAGTGTGGATAAGGTTATTAACTCAACCATGGTTGCAGACCCACTGACACTTCTTGACTGTTCCCCTGTAACTGATGGGGCAGCTGCTGTTGTAATGGTTCCTGCTGAAATGGCTAAAAAATTTACTGATACTCCAATTTATGTAAAGGCTTCTGCTCAAGCTTCTGGAACATTAACATTGCACGACAGAAAAGATATCACTACCATTGAATCTACCAAAGTCGCATCCAGAAAAGCTTATGAAATGGCAGGAGTTACAACAAAAGACATTGATTTAACTGAAGTACACGACTGTTTCTCCATTAACGGACTTTTAGCAGTAGAGGATTTAGGATTTGCTGAGAAAGGTAAAGGTGGAATAGCTATCGAAGAAGGTCAAACAGAAATTGATGGTGATTTCCCAATCAACACTTCCGGTGGTCTTAAAGCACGTGGACACCCATTAGGTGCAACAGGTATTGCTCAGGCTGCTGAAGTAGTATGGCAACTTAGAGGAGAAGCCGGCGGACGTCAGGTTGACGGTGCAGAAATCGGTATGACCCACAACATTGGAGGAACCGGAGGTACCGCTGCAGTACATATTTTCGGAAGAGATTTATAAATCTCTTTAACTTTTTCTTTTTTTATGATACTTAATACAGGAACCAGAACTGACATTCCGGCTTTTTTTAGTAAATGGTTCTTGAGAAGGATTGAAGAGGGTTTTGTACTCAGCAAAAACCCGTATAACAATCAGATTTATAAATATAATTTCAATCCTAAAAGCATTGATGTTATATGTTTCTGTTCTAAAAATCCAAAGCCGTTGGTAAAGAATTTGGATAAGCTATCTGATTACAGACAATTCTGGTTTACAACAATAAATCCTTATGAAAAAGACATTGAAGTCAATGTTCCCAATTATAAAAAGGTTATGGAAACATTTAAGAAGTTATCTGAGACTTTAGGTATCAATAGCGTGTCCTGGAGATATGATCCTATTTTCATCACTGAAAAATATAGCTTGGACTTTCATATTGACAAATTTGAAGAGATGGCATCTGAATTGCATGATTTTACTTCAGACTGTACAATAAGTTTCATTGATTTGTATCAGAAGGTATTGAGAAATTTTCCACAAGCCCGTGAAGTGACAGATGAGGAACGTTTGGTAATCGGTGAGAACTTTGCAAAAATTGCTAATGAATACGGCATACAAATGAAAACATGTGTAGAAGGCACATTGCTTGACAGATTTGGATTTGATTCGTCAGGGTGCATGACTCAACAGGTGTTGGAAAAAGCTATTGGAAATAATCTAAAAGTCCCTAAAGGAAAATACCACAATCGTGAATGCAACTGTTTAATGGGAAGGGATATTGGATTATATAATACCTGCCTGCATGGGTGCAGATATTGCTATGCCAACTCCAACATGAAGCTGGTCAAAAGGAACCAAAAGTTGCATAATCCAGATTCGCCCTTGCTGATTGGGGAAGTTAAAGATGGTGATGTTGTAAAAGAGGTTAATGAACCCAGCTATATTGATTCACAAACTAGGTTGCTTTGATTTTTAGTTTTGCAATATTGGGGTATGTTTATATTAAGAGAAAATTACATTTTCAATAGAGACAATCTCTGCTTTACCTGCATTCAATACTATTGAACTGGCCCACATTATGGAAGGCGAGGAAGTTTAATGTACAAGATTGTGTTTAAAGAAAAAAGAAGAAGAGAAAACTATCTGACAATACTTTTAGCAAAGTTTACGGCTTCGTTTATATCTTCTTCGTTTGGATGACCTCTATGAACGAATTTAAATTGTCCTCTGCAATGGAATTCTCTATCATCCATGTTTAATCCACATTTTTCAGCTTCTTTTTTTATTTGCTTATAGGTTGATTCGATAAGAGCTGCGGATGAGACATTAACAATACTTCCAACATTCACATCAATATTTTTGAGGAATTCCTTGACTTTTGAATCTGCTCCAGCATTATATACACTATTTCCCAAGAACAATATGTCAACATCTTCGTTTAAAGGTTCATCTATTGTTTTTGGAGCAACACCGATAGCTTCACCTATTGCTTCTGCAAGTTTTTCAGTATTTCCAGTTTTTGAATAATATCTTATTGCAATTTTCATTTTAAAACCTTCCTTGAATTGTATTACTACTCACAAACCCAACTAATTAACTCATTAATTTGGCTTTGTTGGTCGTCTTTACTTTCAAATCCTTTAGGATCATTGTTTTCACTACACATAACATTTTTGTGAGCACCAAATCTTAATACTCCAAATTCAAATGCGACATGTTCAGCTACAGGTGTGTAATCTGCTTCTCCTCCACCATAGCTGAATACTATACCTATTTTTTTTGATTCGTCTGGTGCTTTCATCTCTTTTGCAGGATTGAATTTGGAATAGAATCTGTCAATTAAAGCATCGACCATTCCAGGAAGCCTTCCAAAGAAAATAGGGGTGATAATAAATGCACCGTCACATTCTTCCAGATCATTGATTAAATCATATGCATCATCTTGAACTATGCATTCGTCTTTTGCCTTACAAGCATTATCAGCTTGACAAAATCCGATTTCTTTATCTTTTATATTGAATATTTCAACGTCTCCATCAATTTTTTCTTTGATGAAATTTGCAATTGCATATGAGTTTCCTTTTCTTGTACTTCCATTTATAACGATATATTTTGCCATAATTAATACTCTCCTTTGTTGAAATAACTTTAAAGTTATTATATATTATGATATATGAGGTCGTATTAATATAGTTAATCGTTATATAAATGTAGCAGGTGCATAATGGTAACCTTTAACAACACTATAGAAACATTTTTAAATTCACTCCTACAAAGACTATTACATGAGTGAAAGTGATGAAATAATCAAAAGACTGGACAGAATAGAAAATGAATTGATTACAATAAAAGAAAATAATTACAATCAAAACCTTCAAACTGCCATTGAAAGCATTAGGGACACCTACTCTAATTCAATCAAGAAAAATTTTGCAGACAATCTGGGGGAGAAGTGTAGTGAATTTTATCTCCCAAATTGCAAAAATGAAGAGTGCAAACAATTTATAGTCCAAGAGTTCAAAGAACTTTTTTTAAATACTCAAGAAACAGACCTCAACAAACTTAATGAACAGCTGGATGAAAAATTTTATTCTGTATGTGGCGTAGAATGTAGTCCATGCTACAATAACTTTAAGGAATACTTCTTTGAAGAGTTGAAGATGATCAATTCCATTAATGTGTCATATGAACTTAATGAAAATGAACCGATTGAAAAGTTGGATGTGGATATGTTAATTTCCGATGTATTTGAACCGTTATCGAGCAAGCAAAGGGTTATCATAATAGAATCGTTATATGTAGAAAACAAATCATATACTCAACTTTCACATTTAACTAAATTAAGGGGAGGAAACCTACTGTTCCACCTTGAAAAACTACAGGATGCAGGTTTAATCTCACAAAAACAAGACCGTGGCGAATACCTGCTCACAAAAAAAGGTTATACAACTTTGTCCTTAATAAATCAATTTCAAAAATTAATGTAATTACAATAATTGGCCACATTTATACGGGTTATAATGTGTCATTGAGAAAGAATTTGCCAAGCAATATTGTTTTCACTGTTCACGAACAAATTTCACTATACGTATCGGAGAATTTGGTTATTATTATGCCCACGCCAATATGGAACTGGTCAAAAGGAACCAGAAGTGACACAATCCTAATTCTCCGTTGATACTTGCTGAGATTAAAGAGAGGGAGTTGTAAAAGAGGTAAATGACCCAGCTATATTGACAGCCAACAAACATTGATTTGATTTCGCCAATAAAATTATTGTTTTGAAATTATAATATTGTTATCATTCTTAAATATTGTTTTATTTTATTTTAATCGTTTATTATTAAAATAAATAATTTTAAATAGTTTATAATTAATAATATCTATAAAAATATGATTAAATTTTTTATTTATTTTTTTTGATATATTTCTTAAAATAAATTAGTAATTGCTTAAATAAAATTAGTATAATTACTTAAATATGAATAGTATAATTACTTAATTGGTGGTATGTGGAATATATTAAAAGATATGTTTTGCATATAATGTAATATTTATAATTTTAAAACTAAATTATTATCATGAAAAAGTTTTTGAGTGTTGCATTAAAATTCCAATGGAAAACAATAGTGTTTATTTTCGCATTAATAATCATTCAGACATTCGTTCAAATGGAAATAATTGATTTGTTCGGTGCGGCTTTGACTGGAGTCAAAGAACAGAACGTTGATTTGCTTTTCAAATCAGGATTATATATGTTAATGTATACCGTCATTTCAATGATTGCCGTTTATGTCATCTCTTTTCTCACAACAAGAGTGGCTTCAAAATCAGCATATACTGTCCGTGAGAAAATATTCCATATTCTGATGAACTTGCCTCGTGAGGAAATTGATAAATTTAAAATTTCAGGGCTAGTTACAAGGTCAACCAGAGGTATGTCCTCCGAACAGGGATTTATAGTGATGATACTCGAACAGTTAATGCTTATTCCAGTTACATTCGTAGCAATTGTATATGAAATAGCATTGATTGATGGAACTTATGCATTATTTTTCTTAGGATTTATTGGTGTTCTTTCTGCAATCATAATTTTTAGAATGAAACAGATTGTGGAAATATTTTTCAGAGCTAAAAAGACATATGGTAAACTAAATTTATTATTCTTATCCAAAATCAATGATATAGCTGGCAGGATTCCATTTAACAAACAGGAGTATGAAGTCGAATTTGAAAAGGCATGTGAGAACTCCTATGATAAAAATGTCATCTATATTAAAAGTCAATGTTACCTCGGACCAATATTAATGTGGGGTTTATATGTTATTGTCCTGGTTACATTGGCAATGGTTAATTCAGGATACACCATTGGATTTGAAACTGATAGTGTAATTGATTCATTCATTATTCTGGTATATGTTGCCTACTTCATCACTACTCTAGCTAATATTCCTGCATTAATTGACAGATGGCCACGTGCATATGCCACTTCTGTGCGTTTGGAGGAAGTCTTGAATATTGAAGATAAAATCATAAAATCCAATACAAATGATAATCTGAAGGAAATAGAGATTGTTGAGGAGGATATTGCTCAAGAGGCTAAGGGCATATGGGATGAAAGAAAGGGTATCTCTGAAAAATTCACTGCATTGTTAAAAGAGGATAAGGCCAAAGTAAGAATATCAATGATTTTACTTACGATATCCACATTGTGCATGGTTTATGCCCCAAAAGTTGCCGGAAAAACAGTTGATTTATTGGCTTCCAATTGGAATTCAACTAATGACCCTGCTATCTACATTAGTCTTGCCCTGTTGCTGGTATTGTATTCAGTAGGATATCTGTTTAAATTACCTCCAAAGAGAATCATGGGGGCCACAGGTGAAAAAGTAGCATATGATTTAAGAGTGAAATTATTTGATAAGCTTGATGCTGTTGGTTCCGATTTCATTCAGGAAAATTCAAAGGGTCTTGTTCTATCCAGACTAAACAACGATGTGATGAACATCAGGGAGTTTGTTTCATCTAAATTTACTGAAATTTATGCGCAGATTCTATTTATAGTCTTTGTAATAGTGTTGATTGTGATGACAGACTTCAGGTTGAGCTTAATATACCTTGTGATATTGCCGGTTTATGCCGTTTGCTTTTATGTATGTGATGTCAAATCTAAAAACTATTACGATGGTCATCAAATGCAGTTGGGGAGATTGATGAGCTATTTTGAAAGAGGCCTGTCAAATCGTGATTCATTCCATGAAAAAGGGTTTAAAAAAATGAATCAAACTGTAATTGACTATTATGTCAAATCCAAAAACGTTACTAATTTTATGGTGCCTGTTACAACCCTTTTAACAAATATAAGTAAGATAACTGTTTATATTGCGGGGATTTACTTTTTAGCAGGTAATGAGATTCAGATAGGGACTCTATTGGCAGTTATTATGTATGGGCAATTATTAACAGATCCTATTAAAAAGCTAAGTTCCTCGATGGCCACTATTGAAACTTCATTTTCAAGCATCAAAAGGATATTTGCAATCATTGACTATAAAAACGATAAATAATTGAATTTCAATCATCTTGATGTCTGATGTAAGCTCAATTATTCTTGCAATTTGAATTGATGCTTTTTTTGAATAATTCTTTGAGGTTTCATAATCCGATTTGCCATTGATGATTGGTGTTGTTGTAAAAGAAGTCAATGAACTCAGTTATATTGATTTACAACAAAAATTATTTTAAACTAAATTATATTATTTTCCTTCTAGACGTTTAATATCTAAAATCATTTGATCAAAGTCAGAAATGAAGTTTTCATCTTGCACTACTCTGAATTTTTCATATTTTTCAAGCACATGTTCTCGTGCTTCTTCAGCAGATATCTTACCT
>ONQL01000076.1 GCA_900319985.1 uncultured Methanobrevibacter sp.
TATTACTGTTAGGGTTAAAGTTAACGATTTAGGTAGTTTGACTAATAATTTGACTGTTGTTGGTCCTAAAGGTAATGAAACTATGGTTGACTGCACTATCACTCCTGTTCCTATTGTTGACTTGTCAGTCGATATCACTAGTGATAAGGATGAGTACTTTGTAGGAGATACTGCAGTTTGGACTATAACCGTATCCAATGCGGGTAACGGAACTAATGCAACCAATGTAAATCTGAAAGATTTATTGCCTGAAGAATTTGAGTTTGTTAATTGTACTTTACCTGAAGGTACAACCTACAACGAAACAACTGGCGTTTGGACAATTGGAGAAATGGCCAACGGAACTAATCTTACATTGACAATCACAACACGTGCTGTAATTGTTGCTGACAATATTGTTAACACAGTTAATGCGACTTGCAGTGAAGATGAGTGGAACTACACAAACAATGTAGGAAATAAATTAGTTAATGTTTTAGCTCTTCCTTTGATTGAAAAAACAGTAAATACAACAAAACCTTACAACAAGGAATTTGTCGAGTACTATTTGACTGTTAAAAATGTTGCTGATATTGATTATATTAATCGTTTAACTGTCATCGATTCCTTGCCTGCAGGTTTGATATTTGAGGAAACAATAAGCATTGAAGGCGCCGATTTAATTGAGGAAATAGTGGAAGGTCAAAAAGTAACCTGGATTATTACAAATGTCTCTGCCAAATCTGAAGCGGTAATTACCGTTAAAGTCTTTGTTGATGACATTGGCAAGTTAACCAATAATCTCACAATCATTGGTCCTAATGGGGATAATAGCACTGTTGATTGTACAATCGATCCTATTCCAATCACTGATTTAGAGATAGTAAAACACGTTTCAAATACAATCCCACATAAAAACGATAAAATCATCTGGACTATCATTGTTACTAACAAAGGTGTAAACACTGCCGTAAACACAGTAGTAACTGATAAATTGCCTGCTGGTTTAGTTTATCTTTCAGATGATTCCCTAAGCAATTATAATCCTAAATCAGGAATTTGGACTATTGGTGATATTGCTAGCGGAGAATCTGTGAAAATCAATATCGTAACTTTAGTTGCAACCACTAATATGAAGATAATTAATTGGGCACATGTTACTACAGATACATTTGATGTTGATGAAACAAACAACCACTGTAGCAATTCAACAACAGTTCCTCCAGAGGCTGATTTGGAACTTACCATTGAACCTGACGTCAATAAGGTAAAAGTTGGAGATGTAGTTGTATATACCGTTATAATTAAAAATAACGGACCTGATACTGCAAATAACACCCATGCAAAAATCAAAATACCAAAAGAACTTGAACTTTTAGGATATGAACCTTCCAAAGGTACTTATGATCCTGAAACAGGAATATGGAATATCGGTGATGTGGCTCCGGGTGAGGATGTAACTCTTATACTCAAGACAAAAGCATTGGTAAGCGGAAAAATAGTTATTGAGGCAAGTGTCGTCTGTGATACTTATGAAAGTGATCTTTCCAATAACAACAATACCGCTGAGATAAATGTATTGCCTGATGAGCATCATCATAAAGAACACCATAAGGAAGTTCGTGGACCTTCAACAATGCCTGCAACCGGTAATCCTATTGTAATGGTTCTTTTGGCATTGTTTGCTTTAGTTGGTGTATCCTTAAGAAGAAAAGATTAGATTAAACACGATGGGAAAATAACTTTTCCCATACTTTTTTTATTTTTTTGCTCAAAATATAACTTCAATTTAATGCAAGTTACATGTGATAATTTTGCATGCTTTTTATCAAAACATTATTTTAACTGATTGCATCTTTCATTATATTGGTTAATCAAAACTGCTTTTTAAAAATAAATTCCCTAATCTACATCACTCAATCAAAGTTTTTCATTTTGTCAATATTCCAACATTATAAAAGTTATAAATGAGAAATATATGAATGATTAAATTAAATGTGTGATTAAATGAAAAGTGATAATGTTAAAAAAGGAATTCAAAGAGCTCCACACAGGTCTCTTTTAAGAGCTTGCGGATTAGATGATGATGACTTTAAAAAGCCATTCATCGGAATTGCTAACAGTTTTACAGACATTGTTCCTGGCCATATTCATTTAAAGGAATTGGTTGAGTTTGTAAAAGAGGGAATTATTGCTGCCGGAGGTATTCCATTTGAATTTGACACCATGGCGGTATGTGATGGAATCAGTATGAACCATGAAGGTATGAAATATTCTCTTCCTTCACGTGAAATAATTGCTGCAACAGTTGAATCAATGACCAAAGGCCATGCGTTCGATGGGCTTGTATTGATTCCAAGCTGTGATAAGGTAGTTCCGGGAATGATTATGGGTGCTGCAAGAGTAAATGTACCTTCAATTGTAGTCACTGGCGGACCTATGCAATCAGGTGAATATAACGGAAAACCTGCAGATTTGATTACTGTATTTGAAGCTGTCGGTGCTTATTCTGCAGGTAAGATGTCTGAAGAGGAAGTTCATGAACTTGAAAAATGCGCCTGTCCTGGTGCTGGAAGCTGTTCTGGTCTATTTACAGCAAATACCATGGCCTGCATTACAGAAACATTTGGTTTATCTCTTCCAACCTGTGCTACAACCCATGCAAGAACAGAGGAAAACAATCAGATTGCTTTTGAGTCCGGAAAACAGATTATCAAGCTCGTGGAAGATGACATCAAACCATCCGATATATTGACACAAGAGGCTTTCAACAATGCTGTCGCTGTTGATATGGCGTTGGGAGGCTCATCCAATACAGCCCTTCACATTCCTGCAATTGCAAGTGAGGTCGATGGAATCGACGTTGATTTGGAACTGTTCGATAAGATATCAAGAAATGTTCCTCATATTGCATTGATTTCTCCTGCAGGTGAGGATTCCATGATGGACCTGCACCTGGCCGGCGGTATTCCTGCCGTTTTAAAAACTTTGGGAGATAAAATTAATACCAATCAATTGACCGTAACCGGAAAAACAATAGAAGAAAATCTTAAAACAGTTGAAAACAAAAACACAGAGGTCATTCATACCCTTGACAATCCGGTACACGAAGATGGTGGAATTGCTATTTTAAAAGGTAATTTGGCTCCAAATGGAAGTGTAGTTAAAAAAGGTGCTGTAGCAGATCATTTGATGCATCTCAAAGGACCTGCAAAAGTCTATAACTCTGAAGAAGATGTAACCAAAGCAATATTTGACCATGAAATCGATGAAGGCGACATCGTTGTAATCAGATATGAGGGTCCTAAAGGTGGTCCTGGAATGCGTGAAATGTTGAATCCGACATCTGCCCTTGCAGGTATGAACATTAAGGATGTGGGATTAATAACTGATGGAAGATTCTCCGGTGGAACAAGAGGTCCTTGTATAGGTCACGTATCTCCTGAAGCAAGGGAAAACGGACCTATTGCAGCGATTCAAAATGGAGATATAATTGAAATTGACATTAACAACAGAAGCATCAATGTTGAACTTTCCGATGATGAAATTGAAGCAAGACTCAAACAAGTTAAACATCCTGAAAGTGATGTTGACGGATGGTTGGCAATCTATCAGAAATTAGTTCACTCTGCAGATACCGGTGCTATTTTAAGGTAGGGTTAAAATGGATATATTGAATTATAATGAAATTGATTTGTCTGAAACAATCAAAAGGTCAGAAGAAGATGTAAACAAGGTCTTGGATATAGTTTCTGACATTTTAAACAACGTTAGATTGAATAAGGACGATGCTATTAGGGAATATACCGAAAAGTTTGACGGTGTTACAATAGAAAATTTGAAAGTATCCAAAGATGAAATTGAAGAGGCTTATGATACTCTGGATGATTCATTGCTTGCTGCACTAAAACAAGCCGCATCAAATATTGAAAAATTTCATAAAAAACAAATCCCTAAGGAATGGGAAATGGAAGTTAATCCAGGTATTGTTGCAGGTCAAATTGTAAGACCTATCAACTCTGCTGGCTGTTATATACCTGGTGGAAGGGCAGCTTACCCTTCATCAATATTGATGACAGTAATACCCGCAAAGATTGCTGGGGTTGAAAAAGTTGTCTGTGTGACTCCTCCTCAAAAGGATGGCAAAATTTTAGATGCGATTTTGGTTGCTGCAGATATTGCGGGTGCTGATGAAATCTACAAGGTAGGTGGGGCACAAGCGATTGCGGGACTTGCATATGGTACTCAGTCAATACCTCGTGTAGAAAAAATTGTAGGTCCGGGAAATATATTCGTGACTGCAGCAAAGAAATTGGTGTATGGTCAAGTAGATATCGAGTTTCCTGCAGGTCCTTCTGAAGTCTTGATATTGGCTGATGAAAGTGCAAATCCTGAATTTTTAGCAACTGACATATTGGCACAGGCAGAACATGACCCAAATGCGTCCTGCTTTTTAGTAACTGATTCAAAGGATTTGGCTATTGAAACTGATGAATTGGTATCCAAATTAACTTCAGAAGCTCCAAGGCGTGAAATTATTGAGGAATCATTGTCAAAAAGTGGAAAAATCATTATCACTAACACAATGGAGGAGGCAATTTATGTTACAAATGAATACGCTCCCGAACATTTAATCATATTCACAAAAGATGATGATGAAACATTATCACACATAAACAATGCGGGATCAATATTTTTAGGTGCATACTCACCGGTTGCAGCAGGTGATTACGGTTCTGGAACAAACCATGTTTTGCCTACCGGTGGCGGAGCTAAAATGTATTCCGGTCTTTCAACAGAAGCTTTCATTAAAAAGCCAACTGTTCAAAGACTAACAAAAGATGGACTGAAAGAGCTTTCAAAAACCTCTGTTCCTATTGCTGAATATGAAGGTTTCTTTGCTCATGCAAATTCATTTAAAACAAGATTGAAATAAGTTTATAAGTCATAATTCTTATAAATTTTCTTTTTATCTAATAGTGAAAGAATACTCCGACCTCTTTAAGGTCGGGGATGAATTTCACAAAAAGCATCTGAAGATATTAGTTTTCAAATGCTTTCACTATTTCTTTATATATTATTTATTATTTAAATTAGTTTATATAATTTTAAAATTGTCTCTAAATGGAGTTTTAAGTGTTTTTTATGAAATGTGTTAATCAAGGTTTGAAAGTTAGATTGTATCCAGATGAGGATATGATGATTAAAATTAATCAGAATATAGGCAATTCCAGGTTTACATGGAATAAACTCTTGGAATACTATAAAGAAACCTATAAATTATTCAAACTCCATGGTTACAGTAAGCTGAAGTGCAACATGACCACTTTTAACGTCATGTTAAATATGCTCAAAAAGGAACATGATTTTTTATACTTAAGCGAATCATCAAGTCTGCAACAAGTTTATAGGGATCTTATACAGGCTTATAATAAATTTTTCAATGGTGAAAGTGATTATCCAAGATTCAAATCCAAAAAACATGATAAAAAAGCATTCAGAATACAAAACAATGGCAATATAAAAATCAAACCCCATACAATTATTTTACCAAAATTAGGTGAGGTGTATTACCGGACAAGTAAAAAATATCGTGAAAAATTAAAAAAAGTTAAAATCAATAATGTGACAATTAAAATAGAAAATGGAAAATATTATGCTGTATTTAACATAGAAATTGAAATACCAGAATTTCCTAAAACAAAAGAATTCGTGGGAATCGATTTAGGTATGAGAACACTAGCAACACTCGACAACGGACTAAAAATAGCCAATTTAGACGTTACACATGAGGAAAACATGATCAAAAAATACCAAAAAAGACTATCCCGACAAAAAAACAACAGCAACCGCTACAAAAAAACACTAAAAACCTACTGGAAATGGATAACATGATCAAAAAATACCAAAAAAGACTATCCCGACAAAAAAACAACAGCAACCGCTACAAAAAAACACTAAAAACCTACTGGAAATGGATA
>ONQL01000006.1 GCA_900319985.1 uncultured Methanobrevibacter sp.
CAACCACAACATACACAGGAGCAACCGGAGTCAGGGCAAGCGTAAACGACACAGGAGCACATGTTGAAATAAACGGAAGGTCAATTACAGTATCCAACCTGCCAGCAGGAACATACACACTAACCGTAACAACAATACCTGACGATAACCACAACTCAACAGAAAAAACAGCAAAAGTAACTGTCAACAAGGTTGATTCAACAATAACTGCCGGAGACATCACATTTGAATACGGATTAACCGGTAAAACAACAGTATCATACACAGGAGCCAGCGGATTTAATGCAACAATCGAAAAAGGAACTGTGCAAATTGAAGGAAATTCAATAATCGTTTCCGGTTTAAATCCTGGAAATTATACCTTAAACATGACAACAATACCTGACGTCAGCCACAATGCGGTCAGCAAAAGCATCAAGGTCAAAGTAAACAAGGCCACTACAGAAATAACCGCACCAGGCACAATAACTGTATACAACATCAACAAGTATCTGACAATCACACTGAAAGACAACAAAAACAGCACAATCGCTGGTGCAAAGATAACAGTCAACATAAATGGTGCAAAAACATACACAACCGACAAAAACGGCCAGGTCAAAATAAACACAAAGACATTAACTCCAAAGGTCTACAATGCCAAAATAACCTTTGCCGGAAATGCAACACACAGCAAATCACAGGCTACATCATATATCCTTTCAATAAAGGCAACACCAATACTGACTGCTAAAAACAAGACCTTCAAATCCACAGACAAAACCAAGAAATACAGCGTTTCACTTAGAAACAACCTGAAAGCCCCATTGAAAAAGTTCCATGTAAAATTAACAATCGGAAAAACAACTTACAAAACAACAACAAACGCCAAAGGAATAGCAACATTCAAACTGACAAAACTGACAAAAACATCCCAGGCAACCGTGAAATACCTTGGAAACAAAAACTACAATGCGGCAAGCAAAAAAGTGAAACTGACAGTGAAAAAGGTATTCAAAACAATATCCAAAGGAAGCAAAAACCACGCAATGGTTAAAAAAATCCAAAAGGCGCTTATAAGCAAAGGATACTATAAATCACCTTCCGGCAAAGCTTATGCAGTCGATGGAATCTATGGAGATTACACTGAAAAGGCAGTAAAACAATTCCAAAAAGCCAAAAAACTTAAAGTGACCGGAAAAGTTGATGAAAAAACAGCTAAAAAACTAGGAATAATAAAGTAGATACCCAATATCGTATCTACCTCTTTTTTTCTTTTTCACCACAGCATTACCATTACCAACCAAATCTAATAATTTTCTTAGCAGAAATTTCATCCGCCAACCATCATTTTCTCCTAAAAAATCCAATACAGTTAAACAGCATGACAATTACCAGCAGCGCAATAGGATTTCCGCAAACCGGCATAATTTCATCTGATAGCGTTTCAATGTTTTTTTCACCATCCAAAACATCTGTTGTATTATCCGAAGAAGGATAATTTTTATTGCCAATCAATACCGTTGTATTTACGGTTTCATAATCGCTTGCGCTGACATTTGCCAAACCTTCACGGTCTCCCTTCAAATAAGCGCTGGCTTTTCCATTAGTCCAGTTGAGAGTGATTGATTTTTTGCCGTTGAAACTTCCCAAATCAGTTGATAGAGTGACTCGTGGTCCGCTGAAAAACAATCTGGCATTTGCACTGTGGTCCCTACCCCTTGAGTCCATATAGACATCAGCGGTGATTTTTGAAAATTGTCCTTTCTTTATTACTCCAGGATTTGACCTGACACGCAAAATCAGCCACGGATCGTAAATGATGTTTCCGTTGTTGCTTTTGAATTTTGAATCATCAGGTCTTGAGTTGTGTCCCCACCAGTTGAATCTTGCATCAACATCACCTGCAGTTGAGTTATCAAAATCTCCAAAGAATTTATCGAGAAATGCGCCAAGAGAAACACTCATGTTTCTAAGTTCCTCTTCAGTATAGTTTTCAGAACCGTCCATCGCTTTTAAAAGCAAATATGCCAATTCCTCATTGGACATGTTCGAATCATAGCCGTATGATTCGAGAATGAAAGTTCTGGTGGATTCCTTGACTACATTGTATTTCAAATTGACTGCACGATTATAATTGATTTTAGATGACCTTACAATGGCAAATCCTGTTCCGGTTCCTTCCAGATTATTGCCTCGTACTGTTAGGTTTCCTTCAACAGTATAGTTGGTATTGTTGAGGTATCCTTCCAATTCCCTTATGATTTCGCGAATATCATGAGAGGTCGTGTTGAAACCTGTCGAATTGCCGTCGAACTTGATGCTTAGGCAAATGCCCGTTATGAATGTTGAATCAGCTGATGAAAAGTCATGCAGAAGATTCTTATTAATTTCGGCATTTCCCAAAGACATGACATATATTCCTTCAATTTTGGAGGCCTTGAAGTCAGAAACATTATTATCTGAAACTGAGATGAAGGCATTGAAATTAAGGTATTCTATACCCGTAGCAGAAATGCCTTTAACCGAATCAGAAGCAATGAAATCCTTTAATTCACTGTCAAAAACATATATGTCAACGCATCCAACACCTGTTGTCGTAATTCCAACCACTTTGGAATTGGAACCCATAGCATCCAAATGACTTATACTGACATCATGAATTAGCACATCAGAAGTGTCATTTTGACCTATTGTGGTTGCAGAAACACTCAGACCAGTCACAGAAGCATTTTCATTGCTTCCTGCAGATACATGACTAACCTTCAGGTCATGGACATTGACTGTTGGTAGAGTAGTGTTGAGTGCAAAAACACCAATGTTCATACCATAAGCTTCAGTTCCAGCCGAAACATATTCAACAGTATTGTTAAACACATTGAACTCGCCTAATGTATCAAAAATGCTGTTTCCACCTACATCAAGACCATAGGAATCATTATATAATGATTTAATATGAGATATATGATTATCGGTTACAGTGACTTTCAAATCATCAGGAATTATACCAATACCGTTTACTCTGATTCCTATTGCAGTTCCATTCTTTCTATCGTTGGCAATATTGCTAACCTTATTTCTGGATACTGTAGGATTGAATGCATTGACTGAAATTCCCGCACCACCCATATCTCTGAATGTATTTCCTACAATCGACAGATTATTGATTGCCTTTATTTCGATTTCACCGGATTTGTTTGAAACATAATCGTCAGTCAATATGCCAATATTTCCTCCAGTTATTCTGTTGTTTTCTATCCTGCAGCCGCTTGAGTTGACATATATTCCATTTCCATCAACATTCCCAATTACTATATTGAAACCTGAAATTGAAGTGTTATTAGCGGTCGGAAGAATCATGAAAGCCAGTTTATCAGAGTTGAGGATAGCATTTTGACCTTTGATTGAAATCTCTTTGGAAATTACAAGGTCTTCCGAATAAGTCCCCTTTTCAACAATTATTGTGTCTCCAGATTTTGCACTGTCAATTGCCGATTGGATTGAATCGCCTTCATGGACAATGATTTCATTATCACCCAGAATATCTCCCTCATCCTCAAAGAGAACGTCATCAGTTAATCCAGATTGTAAATTTTCACATTCAACCGCATCGAGTTGAACAGTAGAGTTATCCGCAGCCGAAACGCCATTTAAGACAATGAAAAAAAGAAATAATAAAAATATGATTAACGTTCTGCATTTAGTCATATTTTCACCCACTAAAAAAAAAAGAAAGGAAGCGTATAACTTCCAGCTAAGCCTGATAATAGAAATAGATTGTCTCTACACCATTACCTTTTGATTTACCATCCTTAAGCACATTATCTCCTTTGAGTAAAGTAACATTGGTTGGCCCATTTTCGTATTGGTTAACTGTAACACTTGCTGAATCAACAGTAGTGTTCAATTTAATGGTTTTGGATCCTACACCTTCATCAGAAGAGTATTTTCCGTTAACAGTCAAGTCCAATCTCCATTTACCACTTGTATTTATCTGCAATTCACAGGCATCATCGCCACCAGCATTTTTTGCTGAATCACTGCTGAAAACAGCTACAATCGAAAATGTGCAAATTACTACAAATATTATTGCAATCACTGAAAATTTTTTGTAATCCATTTTATCACACCCCATAAATTTCTTTATAGTGTAATATCATATTACACTTCATAGTATATAAATTATACAGATTGATAATAAAATTTAAATTAACCTAAGTTTCAACAAATATTATTTAACATTATTGTACAAACAATAAATATATTGAATAAAATTTTAAACGATTATAATTTATAACAAAGTTATAATTTTTAATATCCACAAAACTATTGATTTTTGTATGAAATATTAGACAAAGTTCATTGACTAGCTAAAGAAATATTTGAAAAAAAAGAAAAAAAAGGAGTGAAAAGCTCCTATTTAATGTACAACTTGACTTTCTTTGAAATCTTATTGTAGTATGCATTGCCCGCAAAGCTTACAGATGCAACAAAGGTTCCCTTTTTGGTCAGTTTGGTGATCTTGAATGTTGCCTTGCCCTTGCTGTTTGTTTTGGCAACATAAGATTTACCGTTGACCTTTATTGTAACCTTTTTGCTTTTCATGACCTTGTTGTTATTGTCCTTCAATGTGATTGAGTATTTTTTGATTTTTAAAGAACGTTTAAATGTTTTTTTAGCAACTAACAATTTTGGAGTGGCCTTTTTAACAGTAACTACTACAGAAGAATGCAATACTCCATTGCCATCTATCTCAACAAAATACTTGCCCGGCTTGAAATTGCAGACAAAATTAGCCTGCCCCTTGGAGTCTGTGCGCAGCAAAGTAGGTTTAACAGAATTTCCCTTTATACTAATTGAGAGAGGATAATTAGAAACGGCACTTCCACTGTCGCTTTTTACGACAATATTTAACTTCTTGGAATCACCATAGACCTTTTTGAAATTATCTACCACATATATTCTATTCGATATTGGTTTGACTGTCAATTTAAATGATTTTGTTTCACCATTAACCGGATTGACAGCAATTACATTATACTCGCCCACACCAAATTTAATTGAATATGTTGCAACACCATTACCGTTGGTTCTGGCTGTAAAAGTGCTGCTTCCAATCTTAAAGTGAACATCAGCATTTGAAAGTGCGCGCCCATCAACATTCAGGAAAGCCGCCTTAAGATATGCACTGCCATATTCATAAATCATATCAGACACTGAAATGGTGGATTTGACGGTAACCTTGGATGAAACGGACTTGCCGCCATATTCAGTGACAAGAGAATATGAACCTGGAACAAAATCGACGCCGACATAAGCATAGCCTTCACCATTGGTTATTACAGTCACTGAACCGGAATCACGATTATATCTGATGGCGGCATCGCTTACAGGCTTGCCGTTATCGGTAATGCGAACTACAAGCTTATCAGAAGAGCCGTAATACTTGGTCACATCAGGAGCGGAAATAGCTATATTATGCTCACCTGAAACAACAATGGAAATTTCAGATGACCTGGCAGAATAGAAGTTATCATTTCCCACAAATGTTGCATAAACCTTGTATATACCATCAGTGGTTAAATTCAAACCCAATGTGGCCTTGCCCGAACTGATTTGTCTGGTGAAATTGGCACGATTTCCTCCGATAGTGAAAATAACATCCCCTTCAGCATATAAAGGAGTAAGACCGGCTGTCAAGGTAACCAAAGTTCCATTTTTGACATAATTGAGAGATATTGCAGGAGATACCTTATTGACTGTTAACCTGAATGATTTTGTCTCGCCGCTTGAAGGATTAACCGCAGCAACATCATAGGTTCCGACATTCAAGCTGCTTGAATATGATGCAACACCATTGCCGTCGGTTTTGGCATAGTAAGTGCTGTCACCTACATTAAACTGAACGTCAGCATTTGAAAGTGCACTGCCGTCAACATCCAGGAAAGTCGCCTTAAGATATGCACTGCCATAACTGTAAGTCAAATCGGAAACTGCGATTGTGGATTTGACGGTAACCCAAGATGAAACGGACTCGCCACCGTATTCACTGACAACAGAATATGTTCCTGGGACAAAATCAATATCCAAATAAGCATAACCGTTGCTGTTTGTAAATACGATTCCTGAAGTGAAATTGTTAGAATACATAACATCTGCATTGCTTACAGGCCTGCCGTTATCTGTAACGCGAATTACAAGCCTGTCAGAAGAGCCATAATATTTTGTCAAATCAGGAGAGGAAATAACAATATTGTGCCTGTCTGAAATAATAATGGAAATTTCAGATGACCTGGCAGAATTGAAGTTGGCACTTCCCACAAATGTCGCATAAGCATAATATATTCCCTCATCGGTAAAATTCAAAGTCAATGTAGCCTTGCCCGAACTGACAGGCCTGGTGAAATTAAGATGAGTTGATCCGATAGTGAAAATAACAACACCATCATCAGATAAAGGACTAAGACTTGCCGTCAGAGTAACCAAGCCATCGCTTTGATCGGATGTGAGGGATATGGCTGAATTCAGCTTATTGACAGTTAAGTGGAATGATTTTGTCTCGCCGCTTGAAGGATTGATTGCAGTGACAGTGTAGGTACCGGCATTCAAGCCACTTGAATATGATGCAACACCATTGCTGTCGGTTTTGGCATAGTAAGTGGTGTTTTCCACATAAAACTGAACGTCAGCATTTGAAAGTGCACTTCCATCAACATCCAGGAAAGCCGCCTTAAGATAGGCGCTGCCATAATCGCAAGTCAAATCAGAAACTGAAATAGTGGACTTGACAGTTATCTTGGATGTAACGGACTTGTTGCCATACTCGGATTTAACAAAATATGTGCCCGGAATCAGGCCAATATTCACATAAGCATAACCGTTGCTGTTTGTTGTCATAGTCACTACATTGGAATCTCGGATATACCTGACGCTGGCACCGCTTACAGGCTTGCCGTTATCGGTTATGCGAATGGTGAACATGTCTGAAGCGCCGTAATATTTGCTAAAGTCCGGAGCTGAAATGACAATATCAGATATGCTAACAACACTGAAATTGAAATTTACAGTGTTTGAAGCATACAGATTATTTTTGTATTGTGCTGAAAAGGAACAGTTGCCGAGTGTATTGAACTTGAGTTTCAGACTGGCCTGACCATCTTTTACAATTGAATAATAAGTCTGATTATTGATTTTAACTGTAACAAGACCACTTAACTGACTGTCTGCCAATTTAAAATTGAATATTACTTCATCATTGACGCCAACGGAGCTTATTTGGTTGACGCTGAGGGTAACCTGATTCAATTCCAGAGGAGTTGTAAACGCCTTTATGCATGCTACCATAGGAGTGTCATAGTAGGAGTATAAATCACGCCATCCACTGCCCAAATCAATATATGAAACTCCGTCTTTGAATGTTCCAAAATTGGCTACCTCCGAATCAGACATAGGGATAAATTTCTCCTCCGAATCCAAAATTTCAATGCAGATTGTGAACTCATCGCCTTTTGACAGAGCAGTTTTGCTTTTAAACGGTATTGTATAATATCCCGCAGGACTGTATCCCTGCTGGGTCAATACCAAAGTGTTGTCCTTATAAAGGGAAACCCTATAGTTTGTCGGATTTTTGAAGAATGTTGAAAATGCGGACAATGCCTCATCATCCATTGCTGTGAAAACGTTTTTGTACTTTACCGTATTGCCTGAAGAAGTCAGATAATAATTAACTCCCTGCAAATCGTATTGGTAGTTTCTCACATAGCTTTCGGTGTCGTTGAAGACATATGTGTAAATATAATTGTGATAGTTTGTAGATATCTCATTTCTGAAGTCCTTTTCATAAGAGACATATACATATCCGCCATCGTCTGAAGAGGAACCCCAGCTGTTTTTAACAATCCAGACACCTTTGGCATAGTTGCCGAAGTAATCCCTGGCATTATAGTCATCTTTCCATCCCACAAGTGTTATGGAATGGAAGCTTGTTTCCCAGTAGGTAGTTGCCACAACGGCACCATAATCCATTATGGCACGTTTGATAGCATCATTGTCATTTGAATCCTTTCTGACAGGCAGGAAATAAACATTCTGCACATGCAGAAGAGGTGCATAAAGAGTGGAGAGTGCTGAATAATCGTCATATACATCCCATGAATCATAAATAGGGCCGAACCAGTTGGTGAAATATCCGAATCCCATTGCATCGAATCCTCCGTCGTTAGGTTCGCAATCCCTTCCCACCAGAGAGTACAGTGCCATGATATTTTTAATGTTTTCCTCTGAAAAGTCAAATTCAATTCCTGTAGCCTTTTTAAGACAGATTTCCAATGCCGCAACGCTTGCAAAAGCCCAGCAGTTGCCTCCATCCATCTGGTTTTTTACAGAAGTGACATAACCGTAGTCCCTTGAGTCATATGATGAAGGAATGGCCTCTGGAGAGTGTGGAGAGTAATTGATAATAGGCGCCACCACATCGCTTGATATATCAAACAGAGTTGTGTTGAAAATCATGACATTTGTCAGTCCGGCGTTTCCGCTTCCGTAAAATAGGGAGTCATATTTTGCAAAGACATAAAGCCCATCGGAATCAGTGAAGACATTATCTGCCAGACCAATGCTTTTCGGCAGATAACTGCAGATTGCATCACCATGATTATAAGCAAATGAGCTTATTATGTTGGAGTCGTGAATGTATGTATTGCCGTATATGGTAAAAACTGATCCCCCAAAGTTTGCGGTATTGTTTATGAAATTGGAACAGCCAATATCAAGAGACATGTTCAAAGCACAGATTGCCCCTCCAAAATCGCCAATCCCATTTTCAAAACAGGATTTTGAAATAATCAAAGTTCCATTTTCAGCATATATTACCCCACCTGAATCAGTCAGTGACCATGAATTTAAAAAATTACAGCCTGATATGGTTGAAGTGGACAATTTTGAAGCTATAGCTCCACCAAAGCTGTAAGCCTCCGAATTTGTGAAATTGGAATCTGTCAGCTCCATTTTTCCATAATTCATATAAATTGCCCCACCGTATTTGGCGCTGCTTCGGGTGAATGAAGATTTTGAAACTGTCAGATTTGAGTTCAACCCATAGATTGCACCTCCAAACCTGCCCGCATCAGAATTGGAAAAGATACAGTCGGAAATCACAATATTTGTATAGTTTGCAGCAATTGCGCTTCCATGTCTTGCATGATTTGATTCGAAATAACAATTCCTAAGATTCACATTGCATATTCCATATTCGACCGAAGAATTGGAAAATATTACCCCACCACATGCACCTTCGTAAAATGCGGAGCTTGATTCGGAATATTTGCAAACTGAATTTTTAAAAATCACGTTGTCCGCTTCCACATCCCCATGATTTATAATCCGGCCATAATCAAAGGTCAAACCATTCAAAACCAAGGTAGAACCTGATGAAACTGTCAGGTCAAAATAATAAGAGGCAGTGGATTTGATAATCGTATTGTCTCTGCTTTGTCCGATGAAAGTTGTTTTGGATGAAATCTTTCCCGAACCTGTGTAGACATAAACACCATCTGCAAAATAAGCGGTCATTCCTGAAGATATCCTATTGGAGTATAAATATTTATACGGACTTGTCTGAGTGCCCACACCATCTGTGCTTGATGATGCATTAAAATAAACTGTGCCTGCACTTAAAACATCCGAATTGTCTTCTGCAAGTCCCTCTCCATCAGACTCACTCATCAAAACAGAAGAACTATTTTGCAAAGCTGCTTCAAAGTCATTATCGCCGTGGCCGTAGACATCATCGGTTGAATTCAAGTCCCCCGCACTAACCGATGAAATGGCCATCACCAATAAAACTAAAGCAAAAATCAATTTCTTGTTAACCATATTAATATGTTTATTCGAATATTAATATAAGTTATGTAAAGTATTTGTTTTCATTAAGATTTAATTGAGTTTAGAAAAAAATAATAATATACAGATGAAGCTATTCAATATCCATGATTTGCTGTGTGGAAAAACCTGTCACATCAACAACATCATCAAGAGAAAAACCCTTATCCAACATCCTTCTAGCATCCTCAAGCTTACCTTTCACAACACCTTTTTCCATACCTTCCTTAATACCTTTTTCCTTCATATACCGTTCAACGGGATTAAGCAACATCACATTTCCCCACAAAGCCCACATACTAAAAAAAAAACCAAAAAAAAAACTAAAGCCGGTCCAAAATAACCTCCCTAGACAAACCAGTCACATCAACAACATCATCAAGAGAAAAACCCTTATCCAACATCCTTCTAGCATCCTCAAGCTTACCTTTCACAACACCTTTTTCCATACCTTCCTCAATACCTTTTTCCATACCCTTTTCCATACCTTCCTCAATACCTTTTTCTATACCTTTTTCCATACCTTCCTCAATACCTTTTTCCTTCATATACCGTTCAACTGGATTAAGCAACATCTTATTTTCCTCCACATATTCATCATACTGAGAAGAATCCAACATATTTGCACTCAGCACATCAAACAGATATATGATAGCTGTTTTCTCATTAATGTTCAATTGCAGGCTATCCGAAATATCTTCAAATAATTTTCGTGCCTTGTTCAATATCTCAAGTTTGGATTCTTCAAAATCCGTATAGACAATCAATTGCAAAGACGCAATGTCTTCATCAGTTATCTCTTCATTGTTTTTTAGTTTATCTTCCAACTTTTTAAATATATCCTTTGCCTTGAAAACCTTCAAAGAAATCACATGCATAGTGTATACGCAATCATCCTTTAAAACAAACTCTTTTTTAGTATAACTTGGTTTTTCAACACATAGAATGAATAATTCCACGTTACAATCCTTAAATATACGTATCGATGACACATACTGGAAAAACCTTTTAATATCCTCATCCGTTGGAAGTTTTGTCTGACATTCCAAGATAAGACTTATCGAATTCCCATCTTTTTCAGCTTCCCCAACAAAGTCCAGCCGGGAGATGCTGGGACCCAAATTTGTAACTTCAGAAATCATCATTCTTTTAATATTATATGGAATTTCAGCAAATTTCAAAAGACCGTTGGCACGGTCCAGCAGAATACTTTTGAACGCATAATCATTATAATGATTATAACCATAATCAAAAATATCATTTTCCGTTGTCATATCAAGTAATATAGCCCAAATATTATTTAAATCTATTCTTTTTTAAATATAAATATTTATGGGCAGTTAAAATATTATTAAGTAATTATATATTGAAAAATTGAAGAGATAATGTAAAATTGACCCCATTATGAAAAATTGATTCTGAATCAATGAAAAATCGATATCCACATTCCAGAGAAAATTACTTATTTATTTTTAATAATCTCTTTTAACTCATTTATTTGCTGCTGCAATTTTTCATTTTCCCTGCGAACTTCATCAATCTCTTTTATGATGTTTTCGGATTTCTCCCCAATATCCCTCTTGAGTTCCTTCATTTCATCACCAGTACTGTCCTCAACTATCTTGTCGGTTAAAAATGAAGATATTGCCGCAGTAATTGCAGAAAACATCAGTATTCCAAAAAGGACCAGAAACATTGTCAGGACTTTCTCGTTATAGGTTACCGGAGTGATGTCACCATATCCAACAGTAGTCAGAGTAACAATTACAAAATAGAGATAGTCGAAAGTGTTATAGCTTGTACCCACTATGTCCATCAGTATGGTGAAAACCAGTACGACGATACCCATTGCAATCAAAATCTTGTGAAAACCTGTCTTTTTAAACAGATCAATGATGAACGTGAATCTTGCCAAACGGAATACCCGGATAAGTTTCAAGAGTCTGAGATATCCCAGAATACCTACAGGGAAATCTATAGGGATGAACATGAAGAAAATGAAATCAAAAGGTATTGAAGCAATCAGGCCTATCAGATTCCACTTGTCAAGTACATACTCCCTTTTTGACGGAGCTTTCATCAGTCCAATAAAGTATTCACCCAAAAGGATTATACAGACAATCAAATCAAATAGCTGAATGTAAAACAGAATGTTGTCTGAAATCTGAAAAATGATTGAGATTGTGATAAACAGGACATCTAAAAATATCAAATCATGTAAAAGGTTATCACTTAAAAGTCCTTTATTTCTTTTGTTGTCACTAGTCTCCATTTTCCATAAGCTCCCAGAAAAAATATTTGTCAAAATGCATTTTCAAAAATGCAGCTAATGAATATTATGTAAAAATTAACTATTAAATATTTTTAATTGGCAAACCGATTAAGTTAAAGGTGATGAATTCCTCAAGGTTCACCACCAAAAAAACAACCGAATCAAAAAAAGCTAGTTTTTCATCTTCCTATATATCACATTTATTGCACAGAATTCAACCATGAAAATCAGCAGGAATGATATAGAAGAAGTTAGAAATTCAAAAACAGGTATAAATTCAAGGGATGAGCAAATCAGCAGTGCCAATACAACGGCAGTATAGTCTTTGACATATTCAACCCAACCTATATTGTCAATATAATGCTTAAGCAGCTTGAAGTTGAAGGCATCGGCAAAACTTCCATTATCCACAAGATGGGCTAAAGCAATTTCTATGAAAAATCCAAAGATATAAGTGATTACAATACTCAATGCGAAAAACAGAACTGTATTAACAGGACTGTGAGTGAAAATCAGATGAAATGTTTCGGAAAACTCCAGAAAGAATTTTTCAAATTCAAAACTTGGAAAGTTGAAGAGTGTTGAAATGCCCAAAAGAATCAGTGCCTGAAGTGTCCCATAAATCCACAGTACAATCAATGCCTTGATACCTATAGGAATGGCCTTAAAATTAAATTTAGGTAAAAATTCCCTGCCACCAATTAATTCACCGGCAAATTGCATCCCGTAAGAGACATAAAATACATAACCTATTACTGCAATCCCCCAGGAATATGGTGCATTGACCAGACCAATAATAATGGCAAACAAAAGTATCAAAGCTAGGAATATTGCAGTACGTTTTTTGCTGACCAAGCAAGAATTGAATGAAGTTTTAAAAAAATACCATATTCGACCAATCATGATATTAATCTGACAACAATATCATTTAATTTTTACTATTTCCCTTAAAAAAAAGTCAAATTAATTTTTAGGCAAGCTAAAATAAGTAAATCTTTAAATAAAATCTAATTCAACTATTAAGTGTAACATCACAGATGTTACTAAAAAAAATTATTTCGGTTTAAGTCTAGGGAATTCAGTTTCCCTTGACTTCTGAAATTCTTCTTTTTTACATGTAGATAAACTCAAACATTTTTTAGACAATCGATTGAACAATCCGAAAAACAAAATAAATAATCAATGAAACAATGGTCAAACCGGACAAGACATAGTTTAATCAAAGACTTCTTTCAAATTAACGAAACTAATTTTTAACTACAATCCTGTTAGAGATTTTGGATTTGCCGTAGCTTGACTTGATGACATATTTGCCAGGTTTCAATTTAATCTTCAGAATTGCGATTCCCTTCTTGTTGGTCTTGGCGAAATATTTCTTATTTTTAATTTTGAAGGCAATCTTCTTGGATTTTTGAGGTTTGCCTTTTGAGTTAACAAGTTTTGCCTTGAATTTTACGGTTTTGGACTTTTTGACAGAAACATTTTTAGCTAAAAGCAATGGCTTAACGGTTATTCTGTTAGATACCTTATATCCACCATATGATGTTGTAATGGTATATTTTTTAGGATTGAGTTTTATTTTTAAACTGGCATATCCATTTTTATTGGTTTTGACCTTGTAGGATTTACCATTTATTTTGAATTTAACTGTCTTGCCGGCACCTACTGCCTTTCCAGTATCCCCTATGATTTTAACCTTGAATGTTTTTGCTGAGCCATAATACAATGCCATGTTTTTGTTTCCAACAATGGATGGCAACACCCTTATATTGTTTTCAGCATAATCCCCTGTTTTAGGATTGATTGCAGTGACAAGGTAATTTCCAGGCTTCAGATTCATATCCAACCTAACCTTTCCGCTTGAATCGGTTCTATAGGAGTATTTGATTTTATTGATTATGATATCAACGTCCATATTTTTCAGAGCATTTCCTTTTTTGTCCAAAAATGAAGCTACATACATGGATTTTGAGTTAATTACCTTAGTCAAATCCCCAGCTTCAACAGTTGGAAGAATTGTTAGCTTATAGCTTGCATAAAGTCCATCATATGGATTGGTTACAGAAATCAAATGTTCACCGACTTCAAGGTTCAGGTCAAAGTGAAATGTCTTTTCATTGATTATGGCATGATAGTTTTTACCGTCGATATTTATTATGAATGAAGCATTGTCAATGGCCAAACCTGTTCCGTCAAGGAACGTTATGTTCAAGTAAGGAGCGTCACCGTAGTATTTTACTTCATCATTGCCTATGACTGTTGAAAGAACAGTGATGTTGGTTCTGTCAAATGAGTTTTGAGATGCATCATCTGCATAATAGCGACATTCCACTTCATAGAATCCAGGTTTGAAATCAATGCCCAGTGTAATCCAGCCGTCCGCATCAGTAGTGCAATTGTATATGCCTCCATTGACCATAACAGAAATTGTTTTACCTGAAATCGGATTGTCATCACCATCCAGCAATACTGCATGGAACTGTGTGCCGTTTCTGTAGTATTTGACCAATTTTTGCGCATGAAGCTGTGTAGTGACACTTGAGATATAGACTTTGGCTGAAATCTGGCTTTGCCTATATGCCCAATCTCCATCGTAAACCGCCTTTATGACATATATATCCGGAGACAGAGTCCTGTTCAAATAAGCTCTGCCGTTTTCATCAGTTCTGGATGAATATTCCCTATTTTGAATGATGAATCTGACATTGGCATTCTTGATTACTGTTCCGTTTTCATCGCTCAGGGCAACATAGAATCTGGATGAATCTGAAAGCTGTGTGTCTCCGGCAAACAATATTGTTTTGATTCTGCCATCTGATGCATTGACGTTGATTATGCTGATGGCAGAACTTCCAAGATAGAAGTTGTTTCCGCCATACCCCAATTTTGCAATGTAATTTCCGCTGTCAAGCTTCAACTTGAAAATTGCATGACCTGCGTCATCACTCATGACTTTAGTATTCACTACAACCTCCCCTTCAAAGGTTGTTAAAAGAAGTGATACCTGTGAAGAGGCAATTCCATTGCCCAGCATGTCCTTCAAATCAGCAGTCAGATTCAATGTCTGATTGTCAAAGGCATTGATATCGGAAGTTGTTAAAGTTGATGGGGACTTGTCGGAATCCGCAACCAGAATTGTGGATTGTGAAGAAGAAGGCATATAATTCGGATTGTCGAAGCTGTATCTTATTGTATGAGTTCCAACATCCAAATTAAGGACAATTTTAGCGATACCTTCATCATTGGTTGTTAGATTATACTTTTTAGAGCCGATGCTTGCATTTATCTGCATATTTCCAATCGGATTGTTGTTTACATCCCTCAGGAATATCTCAAATATTCTGGAATCTCCCTTATTTACAACAACATTGTTGGCAAATACACTTGTGGGAGTCCTATAGACAGTTATCCTGTTAAATCCTTCACCAAAGATATTGTAATGATTATTGGAATACTTGTAGCTTACGTCATATTCTCCAGGGTTTAAGTTTATCTGAAGTCTGGCAAGGCCATATACATCAGTATAAACCGTATATGCCTTGTGCCAGCTTCCTGAAGATATTGTAACAAGGATTTCCTTTCCGTATTGAGTGTAAGTATTCGGATCATTGAAATTAATCATGAAATATTTGTTTTCACCATAATACTGTGCCAGGTCACTTGCATTTATTTGAATGTTCTGTATAACTGCATCCTTGGTTACGATAATTGTCGCTCCGTTGGAGGCGTCTGCATACCATCTGTTTCCGTTGTAGTCCATGGTGGCCAGATAATTTCCTTCAGCCAAATCAATTATAAATGATGCTTCACCGTTTCCATCGGTGCTTGCAGCATAGCTCTTGACAAGCCCGGACTGATAAAGGTTCAATGTTATTGTCTGGTTGATCAGTCTTCGGCCGTTCATATCAGTCAATACAACATTATAAAGGCCGTTCAGTGGAATTGTTGCATGGTAAAATCCTGAAACTATTGTCAGAACCTTTTCCACATGAATGACTCCTGATTCCTCACTCGCCCCGTAGATGTCATCGCCTGCAAATCTTGCATGGACATTGTAGGTTCCGGGAAGGTAGTTGACTGCAATGCTTGCAACTCCATCATCATTTGTCTTGATAATGAAGTCATCTGATACGTTACCCTGTGAAATGGTGAGATAGATATTTTCTCCACGAATAAGAGTGCCGTAGCCATCCCTTAAAGTGATGTTGTAAAGGTTTCCTTGACCATATAGGGTAACGTTTTCCACTGTCAGGTTTGATTTGACAGGAAGGATTTTGATGTAAACCTTACATGAGCTTGGAGAAAACCATGAATCGCCCAGATATTCACAATTGACTGTATATTCGCCAACATCCATGCTTAAAATCACCTCACCAATACCATACGAATCTGTATTGACTGTGATTGATTTTGCATTGCCTTTTGAATCCGTTATTGTATAAGTTAGCGGCAATCCCACCAGCTTAAAGCCGTTTTCACCTGTCAGGAATGCGGAAAACCTATTGTTTTTACCGTAATAGGTATGATTATATGCATTCAGATATGTAATTGATGTCAGTACTTCAATTTGAGCTGTTGATTCAGTTTTATCAAAAAATCCATTGCCCAGATATTTAACGCAAACGGTATAAATGCCGACAGGATAATTTACATTGAATTCGGCATATCCCTTATCGTCGCTGACAATTGTAAATGAAGTTCTGTTCATGCTGCTGTCGGTTATTTCAACCACCAGGTTCTGATTGGATATGCTGTATCCGTTTAGATTGACCAGAGTAAGATTGAACTTGTTCTGATTGCCTTTGAAGGATGCATCATTTATTATTATGCGAGTGTTTGCGTTTCTGACATCCACATCCAAAATCTGGTTGTCGACTCTTGCATAAGCCTTGAAATCACTTGAATTCGCATCATAGCTTAAGTTTGCACAGGCAGACCCATTTTCAAGATAAGTGTCCAAAGGAGTGATTTTGCCTCCGTCCACAGAAAAGTGAACAGGTCTTTGGGGCATCGCATGATTCAGTTTATAAACACTGCCGTTTGCCATGATATGGTCAAGGCTAGCCCTGATTTGACTGGAGGAAAGATATTCCAAAGTCATTATGACCCAGTCGTTGACTGTCAATGTTCCGAGGAACTTGAATATCTTTTCTGAGCCCGGCTTTTGATTGTCTCCCCACCAGTTTGTGGAATAATCGACATCCCCATCATAGGAATAGATGTCTGAACCTTCATATTGAGCAGTGTTGTTGACAAAAACACAGTAATGGATTTCCTTGGTGGCAGAAACCGCTCCGCCGAACGCCGCCCTGTTTTTAATGAATATTGAGTTTACAATCAAATCTCCGCTGGCTATTCCCTCACCGACATATGCCTCACCGTCACTATTGAGATTGACATTACCCATGAAAAGAGAGTTGTTGATTAATGGAGCCTGAACCAGAGCCCCTCCATAATTTGCAGAACCGGAATTGTCGATGAATCTGGAGTTTTCAATGCAGTCAGCAACGGCAATCATTCCCCTGTTTGAAATAAAAGAACAGTTATTGATGAATCCGTGGAATGAACCGTAATCGTCATGAATATGCAATCCCATACCGCTGCTTTCATAGTATCTGTTCTGTTCCCTGAAGACATTGTTTTCAAAGGTTGAATTTTCAACATATGCATAAACGCCATAATTTATAGGATTAGCAATACTGACACCGAGCAATGAACTTGATGAATAAGTATAAGGATGCAGATTAACAATTCCGATTGAATTGTCCTTAAACAAAGAGCCATAAATTTCAATGGATTTGGTTACTGGAAATACGCAGTTATAGCTTTCAACACCGCTGTAAGAATAGAAATTTGAGAATTTTTCAAACACGGAATTTATGATTTTGATCTCACCGCTGCCCGCTACGGCAGACCCTACAATATCGCTGAAACGGGTATCTTCAATCACAGCCTTGGCGGCTTTGAGATTGCCGGAGGATGTTGAAATCACATTGGCAGTACTGATTGATGAAAATGAACAGTTGGAAACATTCAACATGCCCCCACGAACGGCAATAAGCACATCTTTGTATGCCCTGTCGACTACTGTGAAGCGGATGTTTTTAACGACCAGACTTCCCCATTCCATTATTACAAAGACATTACGGGAATTGGCCCTTTGCAGTTCAACATCACCAAGTCCAACAATGGTCAAGTTTTTTTCAATGTTTACTCCACAATTGGCAATGTTTTTATGAATTCCAGGAAGCATGCATATTGTATTTCCATTTCCCACTTTGGAAACAGCATACTGCAGTGTAAGGAAAGGCTTTTCATAGCTTCCGTCTTCAGGCCCGTCATGACCGTCTGGAGATACGAAATATGTGTACTGAGACAGTCCCTTGCCAACTGTAAGCATCAGCCTCTGGGAATCGACAATGGCAAAGACCTGACAGTCCAGTAGGTTATTGACCAGCCTATTGCTTGCAATTGCATTAAGCGGCAGGGAAGAGTATTCGAATCTGCCGTTTTGTGTTTCAAATTTAGCGGTTCTTTGAGGAATTCTTTCACCCTCTGCAAATTCAACTGTCATGTTGCCGTCAAACCATTTGTTTAGTTCAACTGTAAACACACCATCCGGACTTACCGGAATATCGTCTGTCAGATATTTGAACTCAAGGATTGCCCACCATGAGACATTGTAATTTTTAAAGTAGGAAATGGACGGGCCATTGTTTGAACCCCACCAATTGTATGGAGCATATAAAAATCCGTTTTTACCGCTTCCTGAAACATCACCTAGTATTGTGGAATATGTAATGTTTAAATCAGAGTAGCTTGATGAAATGTCCCTGTCAAATATTGAATGAATTGCGGTAAAATTGGAATATGAGACAAAAAGAAGGGAAAAATCACTGCCAACAGTGCTTTCACTTATATAAGCATCGGTATTTTTAAGCATGAACCTTCCGCCGACTTTTGAATTTGTCAGTTTTACTTTCGCATCATCAATATCCAAATCGGAGACTGTGGAATTTGAAATCTGTATATCAGCTGTGCTGAAAAGGCCCTCATCGTACTGATTGTTTGAATTGATTAGGGTTACCCTGGAGTTTATGATTCTTAAGACATTGAAGTTGTAGACACCGTTTTCAACACCAGATGTTGCATAAGGATTGTTAAGTATCTGGGAGCCGAATATGTAGCATCCACCTATGTTTGTAATCAGCTGAGCCATATTCTTTGAAACTGAATCGCTCATTTTTGAATCCTTTATTGTCAAAGTCCCTTCATTGAAAATTGCTCCCATGACTGTGTTCATTTTGGAAAATGAAGAATTTACAATTGTCAAGTTTCCCCTATTGTTTATGGCTGACAGCTGAGCGTAGTCATTGGTGTAACCGTTGACGAATTTTATATTGTTTAAAACAAGATTTGAAGAATGTTTGACACTGAAAAATATATATTTGTTTTCACCGTCGATTGTAACACCGTTTGAAGCAGATTCGATTATCAGATTCTTATCTATGTTCAATCCTGTATTTGAAACACCTTTATAGACCCCATCCTTCAAGACAATACGAGAGTTATTGTTTGCATCGCTTATCGCTTCAGAAATAGATGAAAATGGTGAGTTTTCACTTCCGTTACCGTTGCCGCCGGCATTTAAATCCACATAGACAACACTTGTGTCCTGAGCGACATCGGCCAAAACCGTCTCATCAGTCAGATTGTCCCCTTCGGCACTGACAATGGCCATTGATGAGGCCAAAGCCAAAAGTATCAAAAATGAAAAAATGATTTTATTGCTGAAAATTAAAAACACCACCTAATATTCCTCTTTTTCGTCTTCACTGCGCCTATAACCTATTATCAAAAGAGACAATGTTATAAATGCAAAAACTAAAAACTTGACCATAGAATCCCCATTATTTGCAAGGTCTTCAAATTCGCTTATTTCAAATGCCTTGGAAACACTTTGGGATACGTCGCTTGACTGGGAACCGCCCTCGCCCTGTGAGCCACCCTGTGAAGATGAATCTGAGGAAGCCGCATTGGCAACCATTCCTACAGATGCGAAGTTCGGATTGTAGCTTGAGCTGTTGGATTTGCTTAAGCTATCTGAATTTACATTGCCGTTTGCATTGGACTCATGTGAAGAGCTGGAATTGCCTGTGTTTGCAGAACCGACTATGTTCTGGCCGGAATATTGTCTTCCATTGAGTGATGATAACAATCCGTTGTGATTGTTTCCGATTCCCTGATATCCCATGTTGGATCCGTCGCCATTTCCAGAGTATTGCCAGTTTCCTCTTCCACCAATATTTGTTCCGGTTGAAGCGCTTGATCCCGTACCTGTTGAGGATGAATGTGAACCTTCGTCTTCAGGTTTCGGATTGATTATAGGGTTTGGATTTTCCTTGCCTTCATCATCACTGCCTGAAGACGGATTGCCGTCGACGACTGTTCCTTCCCATTTTACCCATTGGCCATACCATGGCTTAAACTGATTGTTGTTTACAGACCAGACAGAATCGTCTGGACCTGAATATCCGCTGGAGGTTTTTCCCCAATAGTTATATCTCATGTCAAATGCGTTTGTACCTCCGGAACTGCCTATTGTGTTTCCTGAAGGTGCGAAGTTGCCTACAATATTTGAATCACGTATTGTGATATTTCCTGAACCGAAATTGAAGGCTCCACCTCTGTCCAAAGCCTTGTTTCCGGAGATTGTTGAGTTGTAGATGTTCAGGTTATTCTGTATGTGGCCATAGTATACTGAGGAAGTATATTCTATTGCACCGCCATAGCTTGCGGAGTTGTTTGAAATGACGCTTCTCATTATGATGAAATTGTCTGAAACGTCCAATGCTCCCCCGCTTACGCCTGCAGTATTGTACATCAGTACGGAATCTATAATTCTTCCGTCTTTTGCAGTTGCATGGATTGCTCCACCATCCCTTATGGCCTGATTGAAATAGAATTCGCTTTCCAATACATGCAGCTTATTGAAATTTCCCCAAACGGCTCCACCCTCATGTCCGCTGTTGTATCCGAAGTAATCGAGATCATTTTCACCGATTGAACGTCTGGTATCGTTAGCACGGTTGTTCATGAATGTTGAGTTTTTAACTTCAAGATCTGGAAGTCCGTATGCAGCTATTGCTCCGCCCATTCTTGCGGAATTTGAAATGAATTTGGAGTTTTCAATGTTCATGCCATTATTTGCATATATTGCACCGCCCATTCCAAGAGACAGGTCACAGTATGAGCCTGTCTGATGACGGTTTCCTTCATCGATTGACCATCCAGTAGTATAAAGCCTGATTGCACAATAATCAATAGATGTTATCGCAACGTTATTGTTGAATTCTGTGTTTTTGATATCCATCGGACTTGTGGTGTTGGAATAGATTGCACCGCCGTGGACACCCAAATTGCTGTAGAATGCTGATGATTCTATAGATATTTTTCCGAAATTGGCTATTGCACCTCCATAATGGCCAAGATTGTTGAAAAATGCGCTGGAATTGATTTGCAATTCACCATTGTTTAAAATTGCGCCCCCCATTCCGGTTTTTCTGCAGTCAACGGTGTAAGCCTCTTTTAGATCTCCGTCATCGCTGTAGCTTATGTCATGGTCAAATACAGGATGAGAATTGTCAAAGAAAGATGATGAATCAGATATGACAGTATCATTGATTATAAGCTTTCCGTTGTTGGCAAATGCGGAGCCTCCGTCGACATTGTGGGCATTTCTAATTGAAAATCCGGAAATTGAAAATGTTGAATTCTCAGAGATGTTGAACAGCTGACTGGCGCAGGCATCAATGAGTGTTTTTCCCGGATTTAAACTAATCAGAGTCAAGTTCTTGTTTATCATGATGCCTGATTCGCTATAATTGCCACCACCCACATAAATAATTGAATAGTTTAAAGCATTCCTAACAGCTTTTGAAATTGATGCATAAGGGTTTTTCTCGCTTCCGTCACCGTTGGTGTCGCTTCCATCTTCAGCAGAGACAAATATGTCTCTCGGAGTGTTTAGACCAACATCGTCGAACATTGCATTGACCGCCTCATCTGCATACCTCAAGCCATTTGAACTTATCAGATAGTTTTTCCAGATGAGATTGGAAAGATTTCTGTCGGAAATTACCTCAACAGCATATTCTCCACCATTTATGGAGTGAGATATGATATAATTTTCAAACACTTCAGCATTGGTGACATTTGTAAGCAATATTCCTGCTTGATTCTTTCCACTCCCATCAATGAAGATATTGTTGGATTTTATTTCAGGATTGTTGGAATTGTATGCATTGTATGCGTAAATTGAGCTGGCATTTGCATTTATCCTATTGTTTAATATATTATCATCGATTGAACTGTCTGAATAAATTACGCTCATTGAATCGGAACTTGCATTTATAACATTGCCTTCTATTAATGTATCGCAAGCGTTTTCAAGCCCAATAACCATTCCAACAGCGGTGACATTGAAATTATTGTTCATAATCCTGCCTGAAACAGTATTGGCCAAGACAATTTCACAAACGCCTGAAATATTATTGCTTTTAAATACATTGTTCCTGCCCCCATTTATATTCAGAGAAGTGTTCACAAGTAAGTTGTCGCTGATTACAATGTTTGAAGAAGCGTTGACCATAATTTTTGAATTTACGAAATTAATTCCATAGACCATTGATTCTGAAGCGTTTTTGTCAAAAGTCAGCCTGACAGTGACGGGAAGGCCTGCATCAACTGATGAAACGTTTACCTTAACATTGATGTTGAGAAGCTGATTTTTTGTAAGATTAGCGAAAAGCAGAGTGGAATCCTTGCCGATCAAATCGGATTTCAAATTTCCTTTTTCATCAAAAAATACATTGTAGTTTCCATCATCGACAATGAATGAATTTGAATTGAAATATCCATCGGCAAGAATAGGGTTGGAAACATTTGTGTGAATAAGATTACCATTTATTGAAAAATCATCACTCATGCAGGATATGGAGCTACAGCCATCATCCACAGTGAAAATGGACAGCCTATTGTCCGCAATTGTAATGTTTTTGGAGCTTTTGGCTGAAATTCCGCAAACATCATCAGCCAGAGCATATAATGTGTTTCCGCAAACATTAAGATTGGAAACCCCATAAGCATTGATTAAAGTGGCGTTCTGATTGGAACGGATTATGATTTCATTGTTTAAAACTTCAACATTGACCATATTACCATTCAATGCAAATCCGCTTGATTGGCCTTCAGCGATTATGTTGATATTGTTGGAATTGAATTTAACGTCCTCCAAAGAGCTGACAGAAATCGCATCACAGCTATCCTGTGAAATCATTATTATTGTATTGTTTGTGAATGACAATCCTTTGGATGTTTTTCTGTTGTTTGCATTGATTGCGTAAGCCTTTTCCAGTTTGGAGTTGATGAAAAGATTGTTGTTTGAGATTATCAGATTTTCACATGCATTCATTACGAGTATTGCTGAATTGTCACTTCCTGACTTTTTGAATGCTTCGTTGATGTTGTTTTTGGTAATGATTACATCACGCGCATCATCAATTACAATAGCTTTGCGGTCGCTGTTGACAAAATTGAAATCCCTTAGCAATGACCCGCTTGCATTGTTTTTGAAAGTGATAGTAACGTTGAATAAAAGATTGCTCAACTTATTGCTTATAACATTGATTTTTTCATTGAGAATAATGTTCTTGTTTGTCAGGAATGTCAAAATTATGACCTTTGTCTTGTTTTCAGGGAACTTGTATACCAGATCACCATTTTTGTCAAAGTAATTGTAATAATTAGTATCATTAATGATAATGGCTGTAGATTTCAATATTACACCATTTACCATATTGTCCTCTTCTATGTTTGATACCTCATCGGTAATGTCCTTGTAGATACCTACACTACTGTTGGTTTCGATTACATTGTCCACCATGACAGTATTGTATACAAGGCCAGTGACATATATTCCACAACTGTCACTTGTGATTGTATTTCTGGATATAGTATTGTTGTAATATCTCATGCCATTGCCCTTGGCAGGTATTGAGACACCTTTGCTATTGGTTGTAATTATATTGTTGTCGACTTTGCTGAAGCTTCCCAGAATAGATATGCCGTCATCATGATTGGTTCTTACTCTATTATCATAAACATGAGCGCATTCCCCACTGACGGATATTCCCACACCATATCCATTAACATTGATGACATTGTCATATGCATCAACATTACCTGCAACAGACATTGCAGACACAACATCGGTAAATGTGACATTATTGCTATAGACACTGCATGTATAGCCTCCATTATTTGAAAGCTGAATACCTGTTTTTTGACTTGTACCGCCCACATTGTTTTCATATACATTGAAATTGCTGCCGCTTACAGATATTCCTGTTGCACTTTCGTTAACTGTGTTTCCATATACTGAAATGTTGTCTCCCATAAGATTAACACCAAATGATCCTTTAATGATGGTATTATTTGCAACAACTGTACCATTATGGGTTGCATAGGTCATCTGCAAAATGATTGACATCGGAAGAGAACAGAAACCCTTAAGATAGTTATATGAAATCACGTTGCCCAGACATAAGGGAGATCCTGAATAATCGGCATGATTGAAAGGGTTGAAGTAAATCAGATTGGTAACAGACATGTCGGAATAGGATAAAACCTCCAAACTGTTATGGGAAATCAGATTGTAGTGTGACTGGCCCATGATTATGACTGAGGTGATGTATGTCTTCATGTCATTGTAGACAATCCTGTTGTTGCTGGACCATCCCATAGGCATCGCATACACCCCGCCGGCATCTGCAATTCTGATAGTATTGTATGAAATCAGGTTATTGTTGGAATTGGTCAACCAGATACCGTGCAATTGACCGACTGTAACTCCTCTGAATGTCAAGGCGGATTTTGTGTTATTGATAGTCAGATTGGTTACGGTTGACCCATCACTTCCCTTAACCAAATGGATAAACCCGTTGGTAATCTTGTCAGACGATGTAATCGGCATTAATGTAAGGGGACGGTCAATAACGAATGCTCTGTTGGATATGTTTCCAATCTTTATTGTGTCTCCACTGGATATTCCTGAATCTGGCAAAATCCTTCCGTCTCTTGGATTAAAGTAATTTTCATAGGTGATTTGAGTAATTTCAAATGTGTTTCTTCCATCAGATGTCAGATTACAAGGGCCATCGGTTGATTCGGCAATTTCATTGTCTTGAACTTCAATACTTTGAGGTGAAATATCTTCAATTGTGGACAATGCATCATTACTGACGTCTGTTTCATTGTTTGCACTAACCACATTAAGTGATGCGCCAACAACTACAAACATCAGCAGCAATATCAGAATAGTTCTATTTGCGATAATTTCACCTCTTTTAAAAATCAAATTTTTTTGAAAAAATATAATATAAAGTTTATTATGATATAAATTTTTCACATTAAAATATTTAAAACTTGTTGAAAAAACAAACATACTTGATAAAAAATAGAAATTTAGAAAAAAAGAAAAATGAAAATAAGATTTAAACAATCTTATCTTCTAACTTTAACAGTTGCTTTAACAGTATTTTTCAAGTAGACAACTTTTAAAGCGTATTTTTTACCTACTTTTAATTTATTAATAACATTTTTCTTAATGGTAACTTTAGCAATACCTTTTTTGTCAGTTTTTGCCTTGTAGTTTTTACCTTTGAATTTGAATGTTATTACTTTGCCTTTAACAGCTTTCTTACCGTTTTTGAGGGTTGCTTTCAAGATTAATTTTTTAGCTGATTTTTTAACTTTAACTGATTTTGTTGTTTTTAAGTTTTGTTTGACTTTTAAAGTGTTTTTAACAGTTTGGTCTTTGTATTTAGCTGTTATTGTATATTTACCTGGTGTAATGGTACTAGGTATTTTAAGAATAGCCTTACCTTTAGCATTGGTTTTTACTTTGTAAGTTTTCTTACCTATTTTTACAACCACAATTTGGTTTTTGCCAACAAGTTTGCCATTATCTCCATATACATTAACGGAATATTTTGTTCCATCGAAGTAGTACATGTTAATGTTCTTATTACCAGTCAATCTGTTAATGATTTTAACATTGTAAGCAGCGGTTTCGTTAGTGACTGGGTTATAAGCAGCAATAGTATAGCTACCAGCTTTTGAACCAATTTGTGCTTTAGTCAATTTAGCAATACCATTTGCATCAGTCTTTTTGGTAATGTTTTTACCGTTTACACTAATGACAACAGAAGTACCAGCTAATGGATTACCTTCAGAATCAAGGAATTTAACTTCAAATCCATTATTAGCAATTTTAGATTCTGTTGGATTTTCTTCAGGAACAGTGGACTTAATAGTTATGCTTGCACTAGCATTAGTACTGTTGAGTGCTATTTCTGCAGTGTATTTACCCACAGCCATATCTAAATCCAATGTTGCAATACCGCTAGCATTGGTAGTTGTATCATATTCTTTACCACCAATGGTTATTAAGAGTTTTTCACCAGCTAAAACATTTCCTTCACTATCAGTTACAGCAATTACCAAGTTTTGAGATCCTTTGAAGTATTTTTCAACATCAGGAGCATTGATTTCGATACCAAGAACTTTAATATCTAAGTTAGTTACTTTAGAGAAGTAAACATCATCATTTACTAAAGCAACACTAGCAGTGTAGTTTCCAATAGCCAAATCAGGAATGATTGCAATAGCTTTGGTTCCGTTAACAGTAGCTGCATATTTTTTACCATCAATAGTGACTGTGACAGTACCAGTTACATTTTCAGGAACTGCAATTTCTACAGTTACGTTTTGACCAACATACACAGGCTCAGCACTTGGAGTGAGTTCTGCATATAATCTTGTTAAATCAACAGTCTGATTATCAACACTAGCAGTAATCTTGTATCCTTTGCCTTCCTGAGCAACAACAGGAACAGTTACTTTGTCAGTTATTTCTCCGCCAGAGACATTTACGGTAGCATTTTCACCAGCAATTGTGAATTGTCTAGCAAATGCGGAAGCATCATAATCAGTTACATTTTCACCGTCAGACACTTTGAATGATAATATAACATCTTGTTGTAATCCATCAACATCATTTACATCCAATGCAATTACCAACCAGGTGTCAGGACTTACTTCATCACTGCCCACTTTGTATACAGGCTTATCGTTGCTGCCCCACCAGTTGTTGTTCAATACCACATTGGAGGTATCCTTTTTGGTTACCATAGTGGTGCCGTCAGCGAAGTAGGAATTTACTACAGTCATGTTGTAGTCATATGAAGTTCCTTCGGAGACATATGTTACGTTTTCGATGTAACATGAGTCAATGAGGTTGCTACCTCTAGAAGCGGAAATAATGTCTCTTAAGTTTAGGATTTTGGTGTTTACAACTTCCAATCCGTATGGTACGAATACTCCAATACTTCCAGAACCTCCGAAAGCAACATTGCTGATGTATTGTGCTTTGTAATTTATATCATTACCATCGATTGTGGAGTTGACCACTTTTACGTTACCTGTTGAACCGATGGAGATTGCAAATCCAGGATTATTTGCCCAGGTTTGACCTGCTCCGATTAATTCATCACAGGTTTTACCGGATCTTGAAATGGTAGTGTTGACCATTGTAATATTACCTTTTCCACCAATTGCCATTGCATTACCAGTCCAACCGTTTACACGCATGGAATCTTGTATGAGAGAGTCATATAAGAACATTTCACCATCGTTGTAGATGGATGCGTAGTATTTAGCGTGGTTTGCAATGAATTCAGAGGAATATACTGTTAATGTACCCATGTTTTTGATTGCACCACCGTTGTTGGAGTCTCCATTGTTGAAGAACAGGGAATCTTTTACAGACATTGTTCCTTCGTTGAATATTGCTCCACCTTCAGTACCGTGACATCTGATGAATTCCATATTTTCAATGGAGATAACAGCGCCGTTTTCAATGGAGATTGCAGGATGTTGGTTGTATTTTTTAGCATCGACATAGTTCATTGTTACGTTAGCTACAGTCATATTGGCTACTTTTACAATGCCATTACCTGTTGCGACGTTCAAGAACCAATCCACGTCTTTGCCGTCAATAAGTGTTTTATTTCTACCGTCACCGACAATTGTAATATCTAATGAACTGGCAACAGTTAAATTGGTGTTTCCTTCACCTGAGTAAGTTCCTTCTAAAACACGAACAACAATAATAGCAGATTGTTTGTATCCGTTGATTAAAGCTGTTTGGATTGTTTTATAAGGAGCATCAATACTACCAGTACCTTTTACATCGTCACCCTTAGCATCGGAAACATATAATGTCACATTATCTTTTAATGGATCTAAGACAACAGTTATGGTACCATTTACATATTTAGTATCTTTAGCCTCATTGCTGTAATTACCGGATAATGCAAATGTTCCGTTGTTTTTAAATCCTAAGAAGTCTAATTTTGCAACACCGTTTTCAACAGCACCTTCACCCATACGGGAACCGTCCATGTAGAAGGTAACTATTCCTCCACTGATGACAGCACCTGATTCATGGGTTACTTCAGCTGAAACTTCATCCTCCAATGTTTTGGTAGTTAAATCATTTAATTTTACGGTCATGCCGTTTAAGTTACAGTGTAAATTGTTTGCATTGGAAGAAGGAGTTATATAAATATCAGTACCGTCAGTTGCATTGTTGTTTTTGAATGATACACCACTTAAGGTCAAATCGTATAAGTGGATATATGAGGAACGGGTAGGCATTACAATTGCTCCACCATTAGCGCCTGCAACATTGTTTTCAAATATTGTATTAATAACTTCTCCACCATATAAAGCTACAGCTCCACCGTTAGTGCCTGCAGTGTTGTTGATGAATTTAGCATTTTCAATATGGCAGGTTGCATTTTCACTATTTGGATAGAATGCAGCGGCACCGTATTCATCATCAGCATGGTTGTTGATGAATGTATCGTTGATTGAAATTATTTGATTAGCAGATACATATAAAGCACCGGAGTCCCTGGTAGCCTTGTTGGAATCATATAAGTTGTTTAGGCTTTTGAAGTTACCGCTGACATATGCTACACCGCAACCGGAATATCCAGTACAAGTCATGTTTATGAATTTGGAGTTTTCAATGATAATCCAGTCATCATCATTTACAGTTGCAAGCCATAGGTTACCTGTACCTGAAGAAACAATGTTTTCAAATACTGAATCATAAATTTCAGGATTATACATCATCAGTTGTTGAGAATTGGTCCAGGTTACATTTCTAAATACGATATGGGAAGGACTGCTTTGTGCATAGAATCTTTGTACATTATCCACAATACAGTTTTCCATAGTCAAGTAACGTACATCAAAAGATCTGTAAGATGTGCCAGTTGCATTTACCAATTTCAAGTTTTTCATGTACACATCAGTATTAACGCCAAAAGTTACGAAACGACCATTATTATTGGCACTAATTATTGTTTTTCCATAGTTTTCACCAATAATAGCTATTTTAGCGACATTACTGTAAGATAATCCATAATCACCGGTTTCATTGTATAAACCGTCTTTCATGCGAATTGTAATGTCTACAGAATCAGTCAATGCAGTATCCAATGCATGTTTAAGAGTTTTGAAAGGACTGCTTTCACTACCAGTACCGTTTTCATCATCTCCAGTAGCGGAAACCCAATATTCAACAGGATTGTGATCGAAATCAACAGTGACAGTACCGTCAGCAACATCACATTCCAATGGATTTTCATCACCATAGCTACCTGTTAAGATGTATTTTCCATTATTCAAATATTTGGATACATCTAAAGCAGCAACACCTTTGTTTGCAGTGGTTTCACCAATTTTAGTGCCGTTTAAGTAAAATGCAACTTTGTAATATGATGATACCGGGTTGTTTTGGTCATCGGTTATATTACAGGTTAATTTGAATGAGGTTCCGTCAACCAACAAGTCATTGAAAGCCAATTTTGCATTGAAGTTCATTAAAGCATAAATCGGAACTTCTTTAGTTGAAGTGAAGTTTTCAAAGGTATTTCCTTCAAGATATACTCCAGTACCTGCAATGTATAATATTGCACCGTCATTGGACCCATCATAGGAACAGTCTTTAAATGTGTTTTTAATAACTTTACCATTATTACTTCTTGCATACAATGCACTGCCTTTTCCAGTACCACTGGTAGAAATGAATCTGTTATTTTCAACCAAAACATAATTCGGGTTTTCAATAAAGACACAGGAAGAGTCAGCCCAATTGTATGAAGTTGTACCATTGATGAAAGTGGAATTAACTATTTCAACTTCAAATTTTTTAGAATCTGAATATTCGCTGAAATAAATTGCAGAGTTACCTGAATCAGCTGTATTTCCTTTAAATATAGAATTGTATATTCTTAAATTATTTGAATCATCCTGGTAAACTGTAGCATATGTAACAGCAGAGTTATTTTCAAAGGTACATCCGTCAATAGTCAAATCACCTGAATTTGAAATGGCTGAACCTAACTTACCTTTACCGTTAATGAAAGTAATGTTCATCAATGTTACAATTGAATCAGCACTGATGGATTTGAAGATTTGAGATGTTCCATTTGCATCGATTACAGTTTTACTGCCCTGACCGATAATGGTCAAACTACCATTATAGTTTTTATGAGCAAGGTTAATGCTCAGGTCAGTGTTGTTTTCACCTACAAAATTTCCATTGCCCAAATAAATAATCGCATTATCGGATGCGTTTACGCTTGATATTGCCTTATTTATTGAAGCATACGGGCTATTTTCACTACCTGATCCTGTATCATCACCGTCAGTTTCGACATAGACAGCCTTATCATTATTTACAGAAGCGGTAGAATCGTCATTTAAAATAAAATTATCACTAGAATCTAACTGAAGTGAATCACTAGCCTCCTGTGCGCTTACAGCACCAAGAGATAAAATAGCTAATAAAACAACAGTCAGAAAAATCATTTTATTAAGTTTCAATATATTACCTCAACATAATTAATACAGCATTCAAATGTACTTGAATACCTGATAAGTATATTTAATATAAAGCATATTTAAATTTTATTAAAATATAATTGTAAAATGAAAATCCAATTATTACAGACAAAAAAGCAAAACAATACACAAACAAAAAAAATCAGACTAAAAATTCAACAGAATATTGAATGTTTGAAGAATAATAATTATAACTTTTATATAATAATATACAAAAATTATAAGCGTATAAAAATATGGAGTCGATAAATTGAAATTTCATAAGATAGGCATCGTCTTTCTGTTTTTATTGATAATGACAATGGGAGTCGTCTGCGCTGAAGATGCAAATCAGACAGCACAGGACACGTTGAAAGTGAGCGATACACAAAATATCCTTTCTGACACTCCTGAAAAATCATATAATGATTTATCTAGTGAAATAGAAAACTCAACTGAGTCAATAACTCTAGAAAGCGATTATAAATTTAAGGAAACAGATAGTGTAAAGTATTTTGAATTTAAAACCGACTATACAATAAACGGAAACAATCACGCGATTGATGCCGACGGCAAAACAATTATGTTTAAAGTGTCCAAGGCCACATTAACTTTGAAAAATCTTATTTTAAAAAATACCAATGACAGCGCAATTGAAGTGAATGGCGGCAAACTGATTACTCAAAACGTAACATTCATGAACACAAATGCTGCAGATTACGGAGGTGCAATATACTGTAGTGGAACCAGTACCATTAACAGTAATTATGACAAATTTATAGACAACACCGCACCAGAAGGCGGGTCTGCAATATTTGGAAAAGATTTTAGTAGCATATATGTAAACAACGCAACATTTACAAGCAAAAAACCAATAAGCTGGAGTATGATTTATGCAAACGGCTGTTTCATTACTGTTAAAGACAGTGTTTTTGCAAACGCTACTTCAAAATATGCAACTGCAATATACAACACAGGCTGGACAACAATCAAAAAATCAAAATTCATTAATTTGGTTACCAATATAACTGCAGGAGCAGTTGCAATCAAAGGTGGAAATCCACTCAAATATGTCACTTTAGTTATTGAGGATTGCGAATTTATAAACGTCACCGCTGCCAGAAATGGTGGAGCCGTATTTGTAGACGTTAACGGTGATGGAGATAATTGTGACGGAGGAGTAGTTAGAATTTTAGACTCAATATTTGATAAAAATTCTGCAGAGTTTGGAGGAGCAATACTTCAGTTAGGAGGGACCCTTGATGTAAGTAACTCCTTAATAGCAAACAATATTGCAAAAGAAAACGGAGGAGCAATATATTCCTCAGATGCAAAAGTGATTCTAAGCAATAACATATTCGTAAACAACAAAGCAGATGAAATCAACGGATACGGTGGTGCAGCATATTTTGACTATGAAACCGCAACCGTTGAAGACTGTACATTCACAGACAATGTTGCAAGCGAAGGCGGAGCGATTTACAGTGAATCCACATTTTACCTAATCATGAATTCAGAGTTTAAAAACAACACCAATGATGACATATACACCAGATTCGATAGTGAAGGTTCCAGCATAGCAGGCTGTGGAGAGTACACAGGCACAATAAATGACAAAAGATTTAACCATACCATCAGATACAATGGAGAAGTAATCACATTAAATCCTCAACCTATTTCAGGTTCTGCCAAAGACAAATACTTCAATTTAAATGATTTAGGATTGGTTACTCCTGTTAAGGACCAAGGTTCAATGGGTTCATGCTGGGCATTCGGAGCAGCAGGCGCATTTGAATCAGCATTCCTCATTGCAACCGGAAAAGAAATCGACATTTCCGAAAACAATATTCAAAACCTCGGATTACGCTATTCCCCATATGGAAGCGTGGACAATATTGAATCAGGAACTTTCCTTACAACTTTATCATACTTCGCAAGCTGGCTTGGAGCAGCCAATGCAACAGATGACACATACGATGAACTTGGAAAAGTTTCCGCATTACTCTATAGTCCTGGTGATGCATACCGTACAGTAAACGCCGTTTTAATAAACATGGATGATAAGAATGCCATCAAACAATTCCTGACAAAATACGGTGCAATGAACATTTTCATATACGGTGCAAATTCACAAGATCCATCCTACAGTGACGTGTACAAGTCAGTATACAACTCCAAATACGCTGGAAATCACTATGTCACATTAGTCGGATGGGACGATAACTTTTCAAAAAACAAATTTTCAAAAGTTGCACCTGGCAACGGCGCATGGATTTGTAAAAACAGTTGGGGAAGCAACTGGGGAGATGGAGGATATTTCTACGTTTCATACTATGATAAGTCATTAACAGCAGCTGCAGTAGGATTCACCTTCGACAATGTCGAACACTATGAAAAACTCTACCAAAATGAAGTGGTTGGAATTTCAGGATTCTCCCAACAAAATACCTACGGACAGCTATTTACAAGTGAAGAAGGAGACATAATCGCCGCTGTTGGAACATACTTTGAAGCAGAAAAAATCCCATATACTATTACAATATTCCTGGATAAACGTCCGGTTTACACCCAAAGCGGAAAATCAACCCATGCAGGATATGAAACAATCAAATTGAAAAAATACATTGCAGTAGACCCTAATTCCACATTTGAAATCAGAATCACATCCAACTCAATGCCATTCGCTAAAAACATGAGAAATATCGAAAGTGGAGTAAATTATATGATTGTTGGCGGCGAAGTTATCGATCTTGCAACTAAAAACGTAATTGCTCCTGTTAAAGCATACACTTACCACAGTCCAGTAATTACCAAAGATGTTGTGAAATATTTCGATAAAAAAGAAACTATCTATACAGTTTACAACGTTAGCGATGTAGACACCATTAAAGCCACTTTCCAAAATAAAAATTACAACATAAAAATAACCAATGGAACTGGAAGCATATCCTTGGGAGTTTTACCTGCCGGAGAGTATCTTGTAACTATAACATACCATAATCAAACATTTTCAAGTGCAGTAATAGTAAAAACAACCATATTCAGCGATGACCAAAAAAGCATGACAATGGCATATAATGCAAAATCACAATCATTCGGTGTACAGTTCCTTGATTCTAATGGAAATCCTCTTAAAAACACCAAAGTAACTGCCAAATTTGACAACAAGGCGCTTTCAGGTGCAAAAACAAATTCAGAAGGCATATTGACTATCGACATCAATCCGAAAAATAAAATCGGAAAACACTACATCGACTACGTAAATCCAAAAACCGGTGAAAAATCAAGGATAACCATTAACGTCGTGTCCAGATTTGCCGGAAATAAAAACGTGAACATGTACTACTATGACGGACACACATACAAGGTACGCGTAAGAGGTGATACCGGCCAATACGTAGGCAAAAACCAAGTTGTAACCATCAAAATCGGCAAATATGCCTACAAGGTAAAAACCAACGCAAAAGGATATGCTGTCTTGAAAATACCTTCCAAAATCACTCCTGGAAAATACAAAATAACTACAACATACAAAGGCCAAAGCGTTAAAAACACTTTAGTCGTAAAACAGGTATTGAAAACCACAAAAACAGTGAGCGTCAAAAAATCCGCCAGTAAACTTGTCTTGAAAGCTACCCTTAAAAAAGGAAAAACAGCTCTCAAAAGCAAAGTCATCAAATTCAAGGTAAACGGCAAAACATACTCTGCAAAAACCAATGCAAAAGGTATTGCCCAAGCAACCATCAAAAAAGCGAATATCGCTAAACTTAAAGCTGGCAAAAGCTACACAATCAGAGTAAGCTACTTGAGCGATGCTGTAAAAGCAACATTAAATGTTAGAAGTTAGAGATCAAATCTCTAACCTTTTATTTTTTTAAAGACTAGGGTGATAAAATGGAATCAAATGCATTAATGAATGGTCTTCTTTCTTTTATCATACCGGGACTTGGCCAGGCAATCAACGGAGACAAGCAGAAAGGAATTGTCATGTTTATAATACTTATACTGTTAAATATCATCATATACTTTTTCATCAACAATCGTTTCGGACATCTCATAAGCATAATCTATTCCCTGTATGCAGCATACGATGCATACAAATCATACTAATCGAAATTACGGCCAAAAAAACCATCACTAAATATTAAATTATTGACCAATTATTTTATAAGTTATGCTCAAAACTATAATGATTATCAATCAAAACACTAATTAAAACAAGAGCATAATGAAAAAAACTATTTTTGAAAATAAAGATATACATTAAAAATAAAAAAAGTGTGAATAATGGAATTATTCACCTACAGGTTTGATTTTAGTCAGCACGAATCCAGCACCTAAAACTGCAATAATGATAATCAAATCAATCATTATCTCAAATTCCTTGGCGGAACTGAACAAGGTAACTATACCGATTGCCCACATCACTATCAAAACAATTGGAAGCAAGTATTTGATTATGAACATCCATGTTTTGCCAACTTTAAATGTGGAACACTCGTTTAAAGCAGGTAAAAACTTGTCTACACCATAGAACCATGCAAATATGATACATTGAACTCCAATCAACAATAGAATTCCGAATTCGTTTACAAATGAATCAATAATACCCACAAGATAACTGCTGATACCTGTTGTTAGAATCAATGAAAATGCACAACCGATAATTCCCAAAATGGTTGCAGCCTTTTTACGGGACCAGCCAAGTTTGTCTACTGTTGAATTTAACATAGGTTCGAAGAATCCCAGCGCGGATGTAATACCTGCAAACAGAATTGCCAAGAACAATAATGGAGCCAAGACACGGCCAATAGGACCCATTATATTGAAAATCATTGGGAAAACAACGAAAATCAAACCGGTTCCTTCGGTAATCAGCTGAACCATAGGAGTTCCCGAAGTTGCGGACATATATCCCAAGATTGAAAATACACCGAATGCAGTAAGTATTTCAAAAGCTGAGTTGGATGCAACAACAATAAGAACATTATCAATGAGTTTGGAGTTTTCAGGTAGGTAACTGGCATATGTAAGAGCAATTGCTTGACCCATACTCAATGAAAATATAATCTGAGCGAAAGCCGCCAGCCAGATATTAACATCCATAAGTTTTCCCCAATCTGGAGTTAGCAATGTGGAAACACCAATATCTGCACCAGGCAAGGTCAATGCATACACAATAATGATTCCCATTATGACAAACAATGAAGGAATAAGAATTTTTGAAACCTTACCGATTCCCTTATCGACATTCCTATGAGCGATGAACCATAGGATGACCCACAAAATCAATACACCAACTGTTGTAGGAATCAACAGGAAGCTGGCATTTGACAGGTTAGAACTTCCACCTACTGTTTGAGTGAAGTAAGCTGCAGCATCAGTTCCCCAACTGAATGTAAAACTGCTTAACAGGTATATCAAATCCCAACTGAGAATTACCATATAATAAATTGTAACTATAAATACAAAAAGAACCAGCATCCAAGCAATTATTTCAAATTTCGGATTGATTTTCCGCATAATCTTTGAAAAGGATTCCTTGAAACTGAACCCGACACCATATTCTAAGATTAAAAAAGGAATTCCCATTATAGCAATTGCAGTAAAGTAAGGAATGAAAAATGACCCCCCACCATTGGAATAAAGAACATAACTGAAACGCCAGATGTTTCCCAAACCAACTGCCGCCCCAATCATTGCGAAGATGAATGCTATAGACGAATCCCATTGAGCTTGTTGCGACATAATAATTTCCTCTGATGTATAATTTTTTATAAATAATATATAATAAATATAACATATTTAATCCCAGTGAATAAAATGAACGTTTTTGATAAATTTATAATGGGAGAGACTGCAGGCATCAACTGGTGCTTTGAAAACAGACACTTCCAAAACCGTCTAGATGACAATGGAATTGAAAGAAACTATGTTGTAGACTGTTTAATGAATGAAGAACCAATCAGCTGGGAACATGTTGAAAGAGATACCTATGCAGTGGTCTATAAGGCACCCAGCTCAAAAAAATATAAGGAAATCAGAATTCTGATGGCATGCCAAGGAAATTCAATAGATTTGATTACAATAATGAGAAACAATGAAACAGCAACCAATCGCCAGCGCAGGCAATACCAGTCAGACAAAACAAAAAATATAGAAAAAAAGAGAATTAAAGCTATTTCAAAAAGAAAATGGTAAGAAAACAAAGTTTTCTATACCTTATTGAAGTTCAGATAATAAGTTATGCCTATTCTGAACAGCACCACACCTTTTGCTCCACCTGCCATCGCTGATTTTGCATCCTTCATGAGGGCATCGTATGACAATGGAGTAGTGTCCTCTTCAGAGCGATAGGATTGAATACCTGTCCAGATTTGAGCTCCCTTGGACTGGCCAACAAAGGTTTTTGTTACGGATTTAATCCAACTGGTGGTTTTTCCATAACTTCCCTTATAAACCATCGGAAGAAGCGCATCAACATATTTGCTTAATGTCGGAACATCCTGACCATAATAGTAGTGCATCATTTTCGGTTCAGGCATTATCGCAACGGAAACAATTGCATTCGGTTTGATTTTGTGAACCGCATAGCTGACTTTCTTAACTATGAAATTGATTGATTTAATTGCATTGATGTGCTTATGAGCAGTTCCGCCATATCTCATATAATCCAAGTGAATTCCATCCACTCCAGGAATTCTGGCATAATATTTAGCTTCATTAATCTTCTGCCTTATGAAGCCGTATTTAAATGACCCGTCATCATTGACAGGGGAAACCCAATCCCCGTTATAACAAATCAGAATCCACAAATGGACCTTAATGCCATAGCTGTGGGCTTTCTTAATCCATGAGGTAACATAGGATTTTCCATATGAGGAAACTGCATCCCCTTCAAGGAAAATGTGCTTAGTGCCTCTGGCTGCAAGTTCCTTAAGACTTGTGGTGGACATGTGCTTCGGCCACATCCAGTATCCATTACCCTTAGGCATCTTGGACCTTACATAAATCTTGACATTTTTAGAACATGAAAGATAAGGCTGGTTTTTGGCAAATGAACATTTGACATAATATGTACCCTGCTTAAGATTCAAATAAACCTTTGCGTAACCGTATTTTGTGGTTTTAGCTTTTAAAGTCTTTCCGGCAACTTTGAAAGTAACTGCCTGTGACTTTATTGGTTTTGAATTTGCATCAACCAATTTCACATAAAATATTGATTTTGATCCCTGACGGAAATTGAGATATTCATCAGCGACAAAATGGGTTTTTTTAGCTTCCTTTATGGTTATCTTGCTGGTGGCCTTGGAAGAACTTGTATTTGCATCACCTGCATAAGTTAAAGCGACATCATATGTTCCCTTTGGAAGTTGAATGTTTAAAGTCGCCAGACCTTTTGCATCTGTTTGGCGAGTATAGTTTTTATTGTTCAGGCTGAAAACTATTTTCTTGCCAGAAGCCTGTTTGCCGTCAATCAGCAATTTGGCAACGAATTTTGTATTGAATGAAGAATATCCGGAAACCTTTGAAGTAGAAAGAGAAGAATTTGATTTGATAACTTCAGAAGATGACGAATTATCCCCTATCAAATCATCCTCAACTGCATTTTGAATTTTCAAGGAATCATCATTGGCTAAAGCCTGAGCAGTATCTTCAGAAATCTTTTCAACATTACCTACAGCTATCTCATCAGATAATGCATTTGAAACATCAGTGGCGTTTTCACTTGCAGAAACCGAAGAAACAGCAAAAAGCAATGTTAAAATAAGAATTGAAATTAAATATGTTTTTTTCACATTATCACCTATAAAAAAGAAAAAGAAGAGGAATTTAGATATCGTCAAAGTCGATTATTTTAGATATTCCCCATCTGAATGATATGACACCTGTTGCTCCTCCAGCAGCTGCAGATTTGCAATCTTTTAAAAGTTCGGATGCTGACAGTGGAGTTACATCATCGTCAGACACATATGCCTGAAGACCTGTCCAGATTTCAGCACCGTTGGATTGTGCTATGATTGCTGCAGTGGTTGATTTAATCCAACCAGTTCCGGATTCATAATTTCCCTTATAGACCATTGGAATTATGACATCCAGATATTTGGACAATGTCGGAATGTCCTGACCATAATAATATTTGTTGGAATCCACTTCAGGCATCACTGCTGCAGATAAAATCAGCTTGGAGTTGATTTTATGAATCTCTTCACAAAATTGCTTTGTAAAGTAATTGATAGCTGCTGTCCCACCTGAATGTTTGTATGCGGTTCCAGGGAATCTCAAATAGTCCAAATGAATACCTGCAACTCCTTTAAGTTCGGCATATTCTTTAGCTTCTTTAATTTTTGAATTGAAGTAGGAATACTTATAGCTGCCGTCACTGTTTAGAGGAGATATCCAACGGCCTTCATAGAATGCCTGCATCCATATATGGACGCTGATTCCTTTTGCATTAGCATTCTTAATGAATGTTTCTACTGCAGTTTTGCCATGAGCTTCCAAAGCATAGAAATTTAAAAAGATATGTTTGGTATTCCCCTTAGCCAAAGTATCCAAGTTAACCTGTTTCATGTCAGCTCCAAAAATCCAGTATCCGTTGTTTTTGCATTCACCGTCGGATTTTACGTCAATTGTTTTAGATCCGCTGGATTTTTGATAAATGGCAGTTTTAGAAAATGTATAAGTCATTTTATATGACCCCTGACTGATTTTAATGTTCATTGATGCAATGCCCTTGTCATCCAGTTCTCTTGTAAACTGCCTGTTGATGATGCTGAACACTACTTTACCCTTTGCAGGATTTCCCCTTTCATCCAAAACCTTAACTTTGAATGGTGCTGAGACCTTATGATAATATGTTGTGGAACCTGTTACGCTGATCTTGGTAGGCATTCCACCTTTAGCAGTTACAGTAGCTTTGCCGGAACTGGCCTTAAGGTTTTTACTGCCTGCAAAATAATACTTAATAGTGTATGTGCCTTTTTTCAGCTTAAGGTTAAGCTTAGCCTGACCCTTGGAGTCAGTGGTCTTGTAATAATTTTTACCATTAAGATTGAATCTGACCTTTTGATTAGCCACATTAACGCCATCTGAGGTCAATGTAACAGTAAAATAATTATTGAATCCAATATATGCTATGAAATTAGATCCTGACAGTTTAGTTGCACCTGTAGGGACAACCAAAACCTGACTTGATTTGGAAACTGAAGTATAACTTTTATCGCCTTTAAATGTGTATTTGATTGGATAATATCCTCTATAAACTATCAATTTCAGTTTGGCTATTCCATTGGCGTCAGTAGTTTTATTATATACCTTACCCTTGAATTCTATTGAAACGGGTTTTTTGGACAATGCATTTCCGTTTTCATCCAAAAGCTTTACCTGAAAATAGTCACGGTTAATTACTGTTGGGGTAAGAACTTCAAAAGAAGTACTTTTAGTATTGGATGCATTTAAAACATCCTCACCATCCCCAGTGCTTTGAGCTAAAGATTCATCTTCAGCGACTGAAGAAAGATTATCTTCATGAGAGAAATCATTTTCAATAGCAGTATTTGAAAATGACAAATCAGAATTATCAGTTGAACTTTCAATATCTGAAACATTGCCTACCTCACCAGCGCTCGCAACTCCTATCAAAAGGAATAAAAGCAATGCAAATGAGACATACAATGTTTTATTTTTTATCGAAATCTTTTCACCTTCCTTGATTATTTAAAAAAAAATTCTTGTAAGTAAACATTTATTTACAATACATATATAAATGTTTTTGAAACTTTAAATTAAAAAAAGAACATTAAAATAAGTTAAATTAAGAAAAATAGATAAAAAATATACGGAAATGGGAAATAAAAGGATAATTTAATTGAAATAATCTAGAATAACCTCAGATAATATGAATTTTAATTAAAGAAAAAATGAAGTAATAAAAAATAAAATATTGCCATAAATATGTACTTCGATGAAAATCAAAGGGTTTAAACTACTCACTTGAAAAATGAGCCAGTAAAAAAAGAAAATAAAAAAAATTAAAAGAATTTAATAGACAATATGAAAAATGAAGAATTTTGATAAAAAATTCTACTATTCAGTCAAATTAAATTCCAATGTACCGACACCATTTTCAACCTTGAACTCGTTGCATTTAGGGGTAAGTCCGTTGAGAAGTGATGTTCCCTCATCCTGACCCATGAGTTGAGGCAGGCTGTTTGAAATGTAAACCGGATAGACAGTACATTTACCAGTTCTGTTAATCAAATCAATCTTCAATATGTATGCATTTTCCACACCATTGCCGGACATATCAAATACACAGTTTCCCAAACTGTAGAAGATTGGTTTTCCATTATACATCTCCACACCCTGAGTGACATGAGGGTGTGAGCCGATGACAATGTCTGCCCCGTAATCAATCAGTTCGTGAGCTATTTTGGTTTGATCCTCATTAGGAGATGTGGAATATTCATTTCCGAAGTGCAGATATGCAACGATAAAGTCTGAACCATTGCCTCGAGCATCAGCAATTTGCTTTTGAGCCACTTGGGAATTATATGCTGAATATCCTGGAGCAGAACCGTTGGCATAAGGCATTACGGAATAATCATATTCAGCGAAGTTATTTGAATCCATATAATTGAATACTGTAATGTTTCTTCCACCTATCTCCTTTACTGCCGGAGCATGAGCCTGATTTTCATCGGATCCTGCACCGATAGGAGTCATTCCTGCCTGTTTGACAGTGTTGATAGTGTCCTGCATTCCGCTAATGCCGTAGTCACAGACGTGATTGTTTGCAAGTGCTGCAATAGTATTGTTGTTTCCTTTAGCTAAAATAACATCGCTCGGATTGCATTTGAGCGGAATATCTCCCTTACTTGCATTTTCTGAATTTGTTGCAGCATTTTCCAAATTAATGAGCAGTAAATCAACATTTGAAGTGACATTGCTTATGCCCGCAAGAGGAAGTGAATCCGGACCTATGAGACTTGCAACATTACGTCCAAGCATAACATCACCTGTAACAGCCATAGATACATGTTCCATACTTTTTTCAGCCTTTAAAGATTCAGCCAGTGGATTGTTGTGGTCAAAACCCATTAGACTGAATCCTACAGCTATAACAATTAAAGCCAACAGTACTATAAACAATAATCTTTTAATATCCATATCCTATGCCTCGATAGCTTCAGCCTCTTCACTTTCACTGAACAGCTGATCCAACATCCATTCAGCGTCATACTCCTTAATGTCATCATATCCTTGACCTACACCTAAAAACATGATAGGTTTTTTGATTACATAACCTATTGAAAGTGATGCTCCACCCTTACTGTCTGCATCAGCCTTGGTTAAAATGACTCCATCAATATCAATTGCATCGTTGAACTTGACAGCCTGTTCTGTTGCATCGTTACCGGTCAATGCATCCCCGACAAATACGACCAAATCAGGATTTGCAACCCTTTTAATCTTTTTCATTTCATCCATAAGGTTTACATTGGTTTGCATTCTTCCAGCAGTATCGATTAGCACCAATTCTTTTCCTTGTGCCTTTGCATGCTCTACAGCATCAAATGCCACAGCAGCAGGATCAGAGCCTTTTTTGTGTTTGATGATTTTAACTCCGACATTGTCCGCATGATATGTAACCTGTTCGATAGCACCAGCCCTGAATGTATCTGAAGCGGCAATTACTGGAGTGTAGCCTTTTTTGAGATAGTAATTAGCCAATTTACCGATTGTAGTTGTCTTACCTGTTCCGTTGATTCCGACGAACATGACCACAAGAGGTTCACCCTGAGCCTTTTTCTCTTCAATCATTTCAGTCATTGATTTGCCAGGAATGTCAATAATCTCAGCAACAGCATTTCTTAAAGCTATGAAAGTATATTCGGTAATGTCATTGCTTCTTTTGATTTTTTTACCGACCAAATCATCTTTAACGCTTTCAACAACAGCATTAGCAACTTCCATTGCTACATCACCCTGCAAAAGTTCCATTTCAAGTTCCCATAGGATGTCTTCAACGTGCTTTTCTGAAATGGTTTTTTCACGAACAAAGGAAAAAAGACCTCCGGTAGCTTCACCATCTGCAGAAACATCCTTATCTTTAGATTTGGACCTGCTCCAGAAGTGGGATTTTTCTTCCTTAGCATCCTCTTCAGCTTCATCTTCAGACCCCTCAACATCATCATCCTTAGACTTAGACCTACTCCAAAAGTGAGATTTCTCCTCCTTAACATCTTCTTCAGCTTCATCCTCAGACTCCTCAACATCATCATCCTTAGACTTAGACCTACTCCAGAAGCGAGATTTCTCCTCCTTAACTTCCACTTCAGCTTCCTCAACAACCGCTTCAGCCTCATCCTCAGACTCCTCAACATCATCATCCTTAGACTTAGACCTACTCCAAAAGTGAGATTTCTCCTCCTTAACTTCCACTTCAGCTTCCTCAACAGCCGCTTCAGCCTCATCCTCAGACTCCTCAACATCATCATCCTTAGACTTAGACCTACTCCAGAAGCGAGATTTTTTCTCTTCTTTTTCCTCTCCCGCATCTTCAGAAACTGCAGGTTCGGATACAACTTCTTCAGTAGTTTCTGGAAGTAAATCAGATTCATCTTCTTTTTCTTCTTCTTTTTCTTCTTTTTTACGACCAAAAGAGAAAAATGAGAATCTTTTACCTGATTCCTCTTGAAGGTTGTCTTCTTTTTCTGCTTCTTCAATAAGCTCTTCTTCCAATTTTTCACTTGTACGTGAAAACTTCTTTTTCAATGATTCAAACAAAAATAACCCAACCTAAAAAGTTAGTTAATAATTTAATTATAAATATTTATATTTTTTATAATATTTAAATTGTAAAAAAATAGAATGTCGATTTCAATCAACAAAGAAAAAATGAAGTTATATTATGGCTTTATACCATGATATAACATGTCCAAGAATTTTTGAGAATAATCTTCGGTATCGATGCTTGTAGAACCGTCATAAATCTTCCACAAGACCAGGGATTGGAATGTTATTCCAAAACACATTACAGCCAGAACTCTTGCATCAACATCACGAATATTGCCCTTTTCAATTTGAAGGGTGAAAAACTCCTCCAGCTTAGAGAGAACTACTTCATTAATTGAAGAAATTAAAAGTTTTTTCTCTGGAATCTCATGAACCTCTTCCATTGCAATTTTCAATATGCTGAAGTCTTTTTCTGGAAGATTTGAAAGTTCATAAAAGTTGTCATGAAGATAATCTCCAATTTCAACATCATCGGTAAAATCAAAAATATCTACTAGTGTGTCCATAAATTTCTGAAGATAATATTCCTTTGTGGCATCTACCAGATTTTGTTTATTTTTGAAATTTCTAAAAATAGTTACCTCATTTACCCCCGCCTTTGCAGCTATTTTTTTGGTGGTTGCCTTTGAAACCCCTTCCTCTCGAAGAATTTCAAATGTTGCTGCAACAATTTTCTCATCCGTGCTGTTTTTTTCGATGTTCATAATAGTAACTATAAACTTTTTTATATAATAAACATTACTTAAAAAAATTAGGATAAATAATAATTTTTAGAATTTGAAAAAAAAAATAAAAAAAGAGGATATTTACTTAAACATCGTAAAAATCATTTCCTGCGTCTTCTTAGTGAAGCCACACCAATACCGGAAATTGCAAACAGCAATACCACCAACGGATTACCGGTAGCATGCTTATCATTAGCGACTGTAGCATTTTTAGTGTGATTATTCTTTGCGACAGCAGCAGTACCATTATCCTTATGTACCGGTTCTTCATACGCCGCATAGGAAATATCGGTTGTGGCATTATTCTCCGGCGGATATATCGGAAGAGTTCCATTAACAATACCCATATCTTCAGTTACATTTGAATATTCCTCGCTTTGATTTAGATCAGTAGTATTGTTTCCTGTAGAATTACCATCAGTTTGATCATCATCAGCTGCAGCCATTCCTAAACTAAGCAGGATTATAAAAAACATCAATGAAAAAATCAATGCTTTATTAAATTTCATATTTAACCTCCATTTAACTCATAAATATACATATTAATATAGAGGTTAATAAATTATTCTAAAAAAAAATAAAAAAATAGACATTAAAGTCTATTTCCTTTTACTGTATATTACATAAGCAACAAGTACAACAACAATAACGATAATTAAAATTAAAATCGGATTACCGGTAGCCAACATGCCAAATGGATTTTTGGTTTTGTTGGTAGTATTATGAGTTTTGTTGGTAGCATTGGTTTTATTTGTTGCATTATGTGTATCATTCACCTTAGACGTATTGCTTGTTGAATTAGTTCCAGTGGCATTGTATTGATTTGCCATATCATTACCGGCAGCATTATACTGTGAATCACCAGTTGTGGTAGCCTCTGGTACTTCATTAAAATCACCACCACCACTTGAGCCCTGTGAATCTGCATTAGCATCTTCAGCACTAACGCAAGCAACGGAAACTGCAACAAACAATAACAATAACAATAACATGACTTTCTTTAAGTTCAATTTTTCACCTCTGTTCAATCGATATAACTCGGCAAATTAAAAACGCCTAGTGATTATATTATAAATTATTAAATATATAAAATTTTTCAAAATAGTTATGAAAATTATTAGAAAAACATATACAATGGACTATTTAGACCAAAAAAAGAAAAAGTGTAAAGGTTTAAAAATCCCCTACACTATGAAAAAGTCATATAATGTGTAGCTGAAGCAGGTTTGTAGACTCCATCTCCCGCAAAACTGAATGAGAATGTTTGGGAATAAGTCAATGTAATAGTAATCGCTGAACCTGATTTTTCGGTTTTTGTACCTTGACTTGGAGAATAGACTTTAATCGGCTTGATTAATTCTTTTCCGTCAGTGCCCATCAAGGTCACAAGGGCTGTGGATAATGATACCCCATTTGGCAAAATAAGACGAATTCCCTGATTAATTATGAAGTATGTTGTGATTTTTGAAGCTAAAACACGGGCGGAACTTTTTGCACTTCCCGCACGATATTTGTCGTTGGCTTTTGTGGAAATCTTGACTGCATGTTTGCCTTTGGAAAGACCCTTAGTTGAAAATGAAGCCACTCCTTTGCTGTTAGTTTTGGCAGTCATTGTTTTATAATTCTTGCCAGTGTATATTTTGACTGTTACAACGATTCCTGCAACTGCCTTTTTGGACGCCTTATTTAGAACATTAACCTTAAAAGCAGGACCCTTTTTAAAAACAGTAAGCTGTTCGGGAGCAGATATGGAAACTCCGGATTTGGAGATTTTAATTGAACTGGTTTTTGAGGAACCTGCACAGTTTTTGGTATCTTTAATGCTTACAACAACATTATGTGTGCCTATGTCCAAAGAAGAAGTCTTATATTTTGCAATTCCCTTTGAATCAGTGGTTACTGTCACTGATTTATATTTTTTTCCAGTATAAACCTTTAATGCCAGTTTGACATTTGGAACTGTCTGTCTGGTTTTTGAATTAGTAACTTTTATCTGGAAATATTTGCCGGATGCATAGGTAGTTGCCAGCTTGGTAGGGCTGATGGTTACCGGCGCCTTGGAAATCACAATATTACTTAATCTTGTGGAATCTGATTTAATTTTCTTTGAAACAACATTTGCAGTTGCTGAATAGGTTCCCACATCAAATGGAACCTTATAAGTGGCAATACCCTTGGAATTGGTGGTCACCTTGACTGTTTTACCGTTTGAAAATATAATCAGAACAGTTTCGTTTGCTAACACCTTATTGTTTGTTGCGATAAGTGAAGCTTTTAAAACAACATTATTGTAATATGAACCCTCTTTTGAAAGCTTTAATGATGCCTTAATCACAGGAGCTGCAATGGTGGTTTCTATAGTGTCTGTAGACAGACGTTTTATCACCCCATTGACTTTGGCTTCGGTTCCTGTGGAAAGTGCCCCGTCATTATAAAATCCAACAAGCAGGTTAAATTTCTCCTCGAATATGTCAGGAATTGTGTATACTGCAATACCCTTTGAATCAGTTGTTATCTTGGCGTTATCGAATATCTCTCCCATAAATGCCAATGGTTTTGAATTCAAGTCTGCACCCAACACGTCATCCTGTGAGGCCTCAACTTTCTTATCAGGAATATAAGCAAAGACACACAAATCAATATTAGGCAAAGGAGAATTGTCTGCCGCATCGGATAATTTGAAAGTGATTTGATTTACATCTGAAACATTAGGAGAATTCATTATTTCCAAATTAGCATGTACATATTCTTCATCCATCGTTAAAGTATTTTCTTTGTGACCATCATCAATTGCAACGGATTGCTGAGTGCTAACAGATTCATTAACAGTTGAAACCTGTTTGTCAATACCATCTGCTGCACTGACTGCGGAAACTGCAAGCAAACATGCAATGATGACAGACATTATCATGATTTTCTTGTTGAACATAATATTTACTATATTAATCATCAATATTAAGTTAACTAAAGAAAAATATTTCATTAGGCCAAGCCATCTAAAAAAAATATGAACAAAATTTCAACGAATGAAACTTAAACAAAAAAAAATAGAAAAAAAGAAAAAAATTGTAAGAGCATTATGCTCATTGGGTCATGTTGCCCTGAGCAGCAGCAGCCAGTTGTTCAGCCTGAGCCTGAAGATTTCCAACAATATCAGTGCATTGCTGTAAGTTAGCCAACATCTTGTCAAGGCTGTCTTTTAAATCTTCTTTCTGACCGGCAAGTATTACACGAGCGCCATCTGCATCTTTTTTAACGGCAAAACCTGAACCGATACTTACAATAATTTCATCAGTACTTTTAAGTTCCCCTTTAATGAAAGAACCAGCACCTACAGGAACGAAAGCTTCAACAGAATCTTTTCCTTCGAGGTCATCTAAAGTGTTGGATAATGCATCAACTTCAGCAATGGAAGTTTGAATTAAATCAATTTGCTGTTGAATTAATTCAGCCTGTTGCCTGTATGCATTGATTTCATTAAGAAGATTGTTTAATCTTTGCTGATCTTCCATAATAACACCTTAGCGCATTTATAAAATTTCTTTTACGATTGGGTCTAAAACATCTTCAGGAGCAATTTCTTCAATTTCAGCAATAGAAATTTGATTCCTGTTGATACCATGTTTACTTCCGAAACGAGCGTAGATTTTGTTTTCTACATCTTCTTTACAAGTAGCTTTGTATTCTTTGGTAAACTTATGATATTCATCACCCATTACAAAAGTACCTTTAACTCTGTAAATTTTAGTTATCATATTAAATCCCTCATGATATATTAATTAAAAATCATCATCTAAAAAGCCTAATGCTTCTTCAACTCTAGCCATTTCAGGACCAGTACTGTCTTTAGCAACAATAGCACCATTTGAATTGGAAATAGTGCATGCTCCGACTAAAGGAATTCCTTTGCCAACAGTACCAATATCCCCTTCTACACCAAATACTTCTTGAGCAAAATTAATTTCACTATTTACAGCCTGATTACTCATTAAAAATCCTTTGTTAGTAACAGTGATTAAAGAACCTATAATGTCGCTTCCGACAATGGAGGATGATTTTGCATCAACATCCAAAGTTTCTTCAATTACTTCAATAGCTTCTTCCCCCAAAAATGGACTTACGATAGCACCATTGTCATTGGCTGCGATAATGTTACCGACGGCAGTGTATTGACCAGGAAGAGTAGCTACTTTTAAACCAAGCTTTTCAAATTGTTCAATTTCTCTATCTAAAACATGTGGGGAAACAACGATACCATTTGAATTAGCTACAGCTAAAGATCCAATGAGACTGCTACCTGAAATAGAAGATTTAACAACGTCAACGTCTAAAGTTTCCTTAATAATATCTGCTTTTTCATCCAAAAGGGTATAAGGAACGATTGCCATATCGTCAGTTGTTAAAACAAAAACACCTACGTTTGGATTGCCTACAATATCTACTCTTTTTAACATATTGTCACCTCACATCACTCAATAGCATGGTAAAAGGTACTATAGCTATTCTGCTAAAGTAGCTTGTACAATACCATCATCATCTTTGACTGCTTTTACAGTAATTTTAGAAGGTATTTTTTGAATACCTCTTTCCCAAATAGCATGATTGATAGATTCATCAATTTTAACATCTTCAGCTTTCATGTGTTTGGTTAAAAAGTTTTTAATTTCTCTGATAGCTCTAGGAGCTCTGATAGTCCTTTTAACATTTTTCACATTTCTAAGTGGAATTGTGTAAACTCTTTCCATAATAACCCCTCATTATAATTTAAGACTGTTTCTTCTCCAATGTCTAGGTTTTGGTCTGTATCTA
>ONQL01000048.1 GCA_900319985.1 uncultured Methanobrevibacter sp.
ATCAATAGCTTGTTTTTCAATCTCAAAATACATTAACTCACCTTATAATAATCATAAACCCCTTAACCAAAGGGAAAGATAACCAATTTTTGGAATTACGACCAAATTGTCACCAATCGTTACAACCTTTGATTGGATTTGGTTTGGCGATACATAATACGGATCGGGAGCATTATTATTATCCCCCTTAATCAGATACATCGTACTTCCATTAACATTTACAATATCAATAACTCTATGAATTACCGGTTGATTATACCATTTTGCATCATAAACGACAACATCACCTTTCTGGATGTCATTAACATTGAACTCCTGTATACCGAGGAAACTTGCCTTTTGAACCATTACAATATCCCCCCTATAAAATGCAGGTTCCATACTTCCTGAAACAACCACATTTAAATGTTGCGCAGCAATTAAAACAATTATCAATATTACTGCATATGATGCAATCTCTTTTAAATCTACCACATTAACACCCTATTAATTTTATTTGAATGCAACTCTTAATGCATTGTCAATCGCTTGAGAAGTTTTCTCTATATCCTCCATGCTATGAGCACTTGAAATAAAATTACATTCAAATTGGCTAGGAGGTATGAAAACACCTTCTTTCAATAATTCTCTGAAGTATACTAAAAACCTGTCACTGTCTGAGGCTTTAGCATCTTCATAGTTATAAACATCATTTTCATTGAAATAAATCTGAAACATTGAAGCCAAACCAACCGGCTGAATATTCAAATCCTTGTCTTCAACAGTCGCTCTGATTTCACTTCTGAGGAAGTTTCCTTTACTTTCCAAGTCCTTATAAAACTTGTCATCTAACTGGGACATGGTAGAAAGTCCTGCTTGAACAGAAATCGGATTTCCGGAAAATGTTCCTGCCTGATAAACCGGTCCTTGAGGTGCAATCAATTCCATTATTTCTCTTTTACCGCAGAATGCACCCATTGGAAGCCCACCACCAACAATCTTACCAAGTGTTGTCAAATCAGGAGTGACTCCATAGTATTGTTGAGCTCCACCTTTTGAAGCTCTAAAACCGGTGATTACTTCATCAAATATTAAAACAATTCCATTTTCTTCAGTTATTTTTCTTATAAACTCCAAAAATCCAGGTTTTGGTTCAATACAGCCAACATTACCCATTACAACTTCCATTATAATACAGGCAATATTTTCTCCCTCTTTTTCAATCAAATCAGTTAAAGCTTCTTCATCATTGAATGGAACAGACAAAGTATTTTTAGTAGTGTCTGCAGGTATTCCTGGAGAGTCAGGCAAGGTTGCAGCACCGGACCCGCCTTTAACTAAAACGTAATCATGTGCCCCATGATATGCGCCTTCAAACTTAACTATTTTATCCCTTTTGGTAAAACCTCTTGCAAGCCTTATCGCACTCATTGTTGCTTCAGTTCCACTATTACAAAATCTTACCATTTCAGCAGATGGAATTCTAGAAACAACCTCTTTTGCAAGTTTGATTTCATTTTCAGTCGGTGCACCATAGGCACTTCCGACAGTCAATTGATTTGAAACTTCCCTTACGACTTTTGGATTTGCATGTCCTAAAATCAAAGGACCATATGCCAAACAATAATCAATATAGGTTTTTTCGTCTACATCAGTTATTTTACATCCGCCAGCGCTTTTAACAAAAAACGGATATGGTTTAAAAGCACGTACAGGAGAATTTACTCCTCCGGGAAAATAATTTTTAGATTCATTGAACAGTTCTTCAGAATACATTTTATCACACTACAAATGTTGAATTAACGAATTTACGCATGCTACAGCAATAGGAGTACCGCCTTTAGGACCTTCAACTACAATATTTGGAATATTTGAATTTTTTAAGGCTTCTTTAGAATCGGCAGCTCCCACAAAACCTACGGGAACTCCAACAATAGCTTTAAGATTCATTTCGCCTTTTTGATATAAATCCATAGCTTCAAAAACAGCAGTTGGAGCATTACCGGAAACAACTATGCCTTCAAAATCATTGGCCGCCGCATATCTCATGGCCGCCGCAGCCCTTGTGATTTGATTTTCCTTTGCAATTTTTATTACTTCCTCATTTCTGATATAACACTCAACTTCCCCTTCATATCTTGTAATACCATATTTGACCATGTTTATGTCGGTTAAAATGGTTTCTTTATTTCTAAGGGAATCCATAGCTACATCTACAAAATCAGGACTAATTTTTACCAATTTTGCATATTCAGGATCAGCTGTGGAGTGAACAATCCTTTCAACAATGTCTCTTTCAGCAGGATTTAAATCTTTGACATCATCTCCAATAAGGCCACGGATAATTTCCCTACTTTTGGTAGCGATATCCATACCTTGCTTAGTTGATGCACCCATGAACATTTTGTCTGTCATATTATAACTATTAGTTAAAATATTAGTTAAATATTTTGTCTGTGAAAGTTTCACATATTAATTTTATAAAAAACTGTTCGACCATTTTTATTTTTGCTGACATACTTTTCTTCAATAAGTTGATTTAAGTCTTTTTTTGCAGTATTTCTTGATATATCAAACATGCCCATATATTCCTGAGTAGTAATCTCATCAATATGAGATTTTAAGAATATTTTTTGTCTATTGTTTAAATTATTGTTAACGTTATTTCTAAAAGTCACTTGAAAGAATTCACCGGATTCCCTGAATTCAGGTTCATCTAAACCGAATCTTTTCATTTCATCTTTCATGCGTTTTATTCCTGTCCCGACATGCTCCATGTAAATTGTTTTTGAAAAAATCCTTGTTAGTGTTTCATTCCTATGAATAGGTTTATTTTCTTCTAATTCAGAAATTTTTAATGGATAAACCAGACGTCCTGGACTTTTAATTTCAATCCTATCTGGATAAATGTAGAAAGTTATTGATGCCGTTTGGATTGTATAATCCCTATGCGCTAAAGCATTTACAATTGCTTCACGTATGGCTTCAAAGGGATATTCATAAATGGTTTCTCTTTTAAAACCTTTAATTTCTGAAATAATGTTGGTCGTTTTGTAAAAAAATATTTCGGCTTCTTTTAATATTTTTAGAATTGAAGAATTCGCAAATGTTTTTTGAAATGTTTTTACACCGTCATAATCAAAAAAACGAACCATTTTAACTTCATGGGAAATGTTAAATTTTGATGCATCTTTTGCAAAAAACAATGCCCCGCTATTATTCAATTTAAATTCACCGTCTTGCCAATCACCAGCATTGATTGCAGATAAAACATGAGTTAATCCTTTGTTTTTTCTAATAGTGTTAAGGGGTTCATATTCCAAAACATCAAAAAATAACTCCATTGATTCCAAATCAACATCATCACAAGAAGAATTAGGGATAATTTCCGAATCAAAAGCCCTATAATTTCTCAAATTTTTATTTAAAAAATCACCCAAGCTTTTCCTAATCTGAGAGAATAATCCATACCTATCACTAAAACGTTGATAACTTCGTTCATTTCTTATTTTATCAATGAACTGAGTAGTTTTATCATCCCGAAACTGTGTTCTTTTGATGAAAATATACGCTTCGTTGTGTACTCTATTAAACAAGTTATATTCCAGTTCAGTTGGAGATATGCCTGACTCTAAAATATTACCATAATCCGATCCAATCAACCCAATGTAAATATCAGAATCCGTTACCTCCTGACTGTATAATTCTTGTGGAGATTTTTCCGAAGCAGAAGTATTTTCAAAAGCGAATATTTCAAAAAACCTATTTAATAAATAATCATTTTCAATTTCTTGCTTAATGAAAAGTCTTTCCTGTTCAAATTCTTTCTGATTGCTACTGAGAAAAATTTTATATCTCATTGTGAACCTCCATTATGTCAATTTACATTTGAAATATAACTAAATTTATATTCATAAATAATTAAATTATAATTTATTTTAATAATATTTAAATTTAATGAAAAATGTATCAATATAAAAACAAAATTAAAATACTTAAAATAAATAAAAATACATTTATATTTATTAAATAAAAAATTAAAGTAATATTAGTTTATTTTCAAGTGTAAGTAATAATTGACAACATTAAAAAATATTGTAGTAAATAATTTAATGAAAATAAATAAAAAATTTATTTATATATATTCATATAATAATTAAAAATAAGACTAATTAAAATAATATTTACTTTAAAAAAATTAAAATAATGCATTTGAATTTTAATTAAAAAATAATCAATAAAAATACTTATATTGTCAGTTAAAAATTGACAACATTGACAATGTGAACAAAATATTTTTTGAAAAATTTATTGATCCGATTTTTTAAATAATTCTATCAAATTATCAAAAAAAGCATTGATTAAACTATAATCATGACAAATAAAATAAATTAAAATTTGTGAAACTTAAATTTAAACATGAGCAATAAAAATATGATGTAGTCAATCAAAAATTGACAATGAACCTATTTCACCGGCAGAAAAAACCTGCCAAATAGCCTGTTGAAAATGCAATCTTTAAATTGTAACCACCTGTCAGTCCATGAAAATCCAGAACCCACCCCTGCTAAATATAAATTGGGAATTCTGGTGGATTTCATTGTTTTTGGATTGAATTCAGAAAAAATCAATTCCACAAATAGTAACTTTTGCCAGATTCTTGTTAAAATCAATAACATCAAATGCAAATCTTTTTAAATTTTCGATTAAATATTAATAATACAATTTCATTATTTAATTAGTGATACTATTAGTAATATCCTATGAAAACTTAATGATAATATAAAACATGATTAAATAAATGTTAAATATTTTGTCTTACAGTGTAAATTAAAACATCCCACATCGGAAATTAGTCTAAAAATATTGTTAAGAAAACAAAAATCATTTTAAAAAAAGTTTGAAAACATTAAATCAATATCTATATTGCAGGAGGCATCTCCCACAACATGACCGTTAGATATTGAAAAAAAAATTTAAATCAATTTATAAACTCCAATATTACTTTAAAAATGAAAAATTATCCCAAACATGTAAAATTTAAATAACAATTTAAAATTAGCGATTTTTGGCGTGAAAATTAAGCATGGTTTAAATGAAATATTGGCCAAGAAAATGATAATGTTAATGTCAACCATAATGAATTATTATTTATGTATTTGATTTAAAATAAGATTCTTTAAAACTTAACAAAAATTAATAGTAATATGTAGATAGAAAAAAAGAAAAAGTAATAGAGATTAAAAATCTCTATTTATTGACTGTAATTTTAACAGTTTTGGTAACTGCCTTGAAGTTAGTGTTACCTGCAAACTTAACTTTAGCTGTGTATTTACCTGCGGTAGCTAATTTTTTAAGGTTAAATGTTGCGTTACCATTATTTTTTGTTTTAACGGTTAATTTAACTGTTTTACCTTTGACTTTAGTTGTTAGAGTAATTTTAGCTTTTCATTGCTTTACCTTTGTTGTTTTTCAAAACAACAGTGTATTTTTTAGCCTTTTTAACTTTAAAAGTAGACTTTTTAGCAGTCATTTTAGGAGTTGCTTTTTTAACTACAACTTTTGCGCTAGCAGAGGATTTCACATAGTTTGCATTTCCGTTGTAGGTAACTGTTGCAGTATATGACTTTTTAACAGGCAAGGTTATTTTCAAGCTAACTTGACCTTTAGCATTGGTTGTCTTTTTGTATGTTTTACCATTGATTTTGATGTATACAGTTTGTTTTGCCAATGCTTTTCCGTTAACATCTTTCAAGGTTGCTTTTAGATATTTTCCTGTGTTGTAAACCATGTTGACTTTTGTAGCGGTCAATTTAACACCTCAAAAATTTGTTAAATATTGATTAAACCGCTGTAAATATATACTTTTCTAATTAAAGACTTTAAAATTGTCTTTTTAATTAAAAATTGCATCCAAAGATAATTATTGATGTTTAATAACTATTTCAATGCGGCTGACAAACCTGCCAAATAGCCTGTTGAAAATGCAATCTTTAAATTGTAACCTCCGGTCGGCCCATGCAAATCAAGCACTTCTCCTGCAAAATAGAGGTTGGGAATTGGTTTTGATTCCATAGTTTTGGGATTCACCTGTTTAAGGTCGAGACCGCCGATTGTTACTTTTGCTAATTTATCATTAAATCCGGTAATCCTGAAAATGAAATGCTTTAAGTTTTCAATCAACCTGTTCTTGGCCTTTTTGTTGATTCTGGATAGCTGAGTTTCACCATCAATGTTGCATTGATTCAGGAAGTATTGAATGAAGCTGTTGGTCAAAAATAGTTTCAGGTAATTCTTAATCATTGTTTTTCCATTAGTCTGAAAATCCCTGTTGAACTTATCTGCCAAATCTTCACGTGTCAATTCAGGGCATAAGTCAATAGCTATCTCAAGGTCTATTTCAGGTTCATTTTCCAATAAGTTATAACTTATACTTTCGGATATCTCATTGCTCAGGTTTATTATTCCAGGACCGGTAAGTCCGACATGTGAAAAGAGCACATTTCCCCTGACATTATTTTTCTTATAACTTATAACAACATCATATAGTGTCACGCCTGCAATGTCAGATAAGTCATTTTTAGTGATTAACGGAACCAATCCGTATTTGATGTCTGTTAAAGGCTGAGAAGTCAGCGAATAGTTTTTGATATCGCAACCTGTCTGAGGATATGTAATACCTCCGGTAGCAATGATGATTTTATTTGCTTTTATCTTATCATTTATAACAAACTCATCACTGATGCTTGTAACCTCAAAGTTATAACTTATACTTACATCTTTTAAGTAATCAGTTAGACCTTCCAGGATATCACTGGACTTTCCGCTTTTTGGAAAGACACGGTTGTCCTCTTCTGTGATAAATTCCAAATCAAATAGTGACAGTAAATCCTCATTTGTAAATGAGTAAAAAGAGTGTTTTAAAAAGTTTTTCTGCGAATATGAATTCAATAGCTTTTTGATGGGTTTGGAATTGGTAATATTGCATCTTCCACCACCGGTTAAGAGCAGTTTACGACCCAAACTGGGATTTTTTTCAAGCAATATTACGCTGGAGGAATTTTGACTGGCAGCAATTGCAGCCATAATTCCTGCAGGTCCTCCTCCAATAACAGCTATGTCATATTCTTTCATTTTAATCAAAAAAAGAAAATTTAAGGGGTTAATCTGTGTCTGTCCCTTGGGAAGAGTACACATTCACGGATGTTTTCTGAACCGGTTAATACCATAGTTAACCTGTCAGCACCTACACCCCAACCTGCATGTGGAGGCATACCGTATTCGAATGCTTTCAAGTAGCTTCCAAATCCAGCAGGATTTAATCCTCTTTCTTCTATTTGTTTTACGAGTAAATCGTATTGGTGAACACGAGTAGCACCAGAAGATAACTCTAAGTTGTTGTACATTAAATCGAATGCATGAGAGTACTTTTCATCGCCGTCTACAGGCATTACATAGAACGGTTTTATTTCACTTGGCCATCTGGTCAGGAAGTAGAAACCACCCATTGTATCTCCTAATGCCTTTTCAGCTTCACGTGATAAGTCTTCACCCCATTCCATTTCAACATCTTTGGAGTTTACGATATCGATTGCTTCATCGTAGGTTACGACAGGGAAGTCTCCGGAAGGAACTTCAATTTCATGTCCTAAGATGTCCAATTCATCTGCACAGTTTTCATTGACATCTTTCAATACCTGAATGATCATGTCGTTTAAGATTTTCATTACATCTTCATCGTCAGCAAATGAAGCTTCGGCATCTATGGAGACCGCTTCGTTCAAGTGTCTTAAGGTATCGTGCTCTTCTGCTCTGAAGATTTGACCTATTTCAAATACCTTATCCATTCCACTAGCCATCATCATCTGCTTGTATAATTGTGGAGATTGGCCGAGGAAAGCTTCTTTTTCAAAGTAAGTAATTGGGAATAATTCTGTTCCTCCTTCAGTAGCTGAAGCTACGAGTTTAGGAGTGTTGATTTCATAAAATCCATTATCATAGAAGAAATCTCTGATAGTATGGAACATTTGACCTTTAATCTTGAAAATAGCTGAAACGTTTTCTTTTCTGATATCCAAGAATCTTGAATCTAATCTTGTATCGATTCCAGCTTTAACTTTTTCAGTAGGATCCATTGGTAAAGGTTGGTTAGCCAAGTTTAATATTTTAACTTCTTTTGGTAAAATTTCAACACCGTTTGGTGCTTTTGGAGCTTCTTGAGCTGTACCTTTAATAGCTACAACGGATTCTTTTCTTAATTCTCTTAATTCTTCTAATATTTCTTCGCCTACTTTTTTGCTTGGAGCTGTTATTTGAACTCTGCCAGTCACATCACGGATGATGACAAACATGATTCCACCGAAATCACGGATTTCATGTACCCAACCCATGATGGTGACATCACTGCCTGCTATTTCAGCATCACATTGACTTGCATAGTTTGTTCTTCTCCAATCTTTTAATAAACCTTGCAAATTATTCACCTCGAGGTTTTAAAAAAATCAATAATAATGATAAATTTTCATTATGGTTTTACTTTGGTTTTAATGTTTAATAAACATATGTAAAACAGGGCAAAAACCAGCTGAAAAAAATATTTTGAATTGAAAAAATGGTTATAACAATAACAGATTTAAAAAAATAAAAAAAAAAGAAAAAAATAATAAAAAATTATTATTTATTGAAATGAGTGTCGTCCAGCTTACCAGTTTTAGCATCTACAGTGATTGTACCCATATTCTTATTATTTTTAGCTGTATCCACTATATAGAAGACATAGGTGTCTCCTGACTGATCATGCTTGTCAATCTTCATTGTCTTTAAATTTTTTAAATAATTTTCTACTAACTGTTTACAGTCATCATATGAGTATTTAGGAGTAGATGAAGATGGACTTGAACTAGGGCTACTTGGAGATGAACTTGGAGAAGAAGATGGGCTAGAAGCTGAAGATGAAGGACTTGAACTAGCAGCACTACTTGGGGATGAACTTGGAGCATTGTTAGAAGAACTACTATTCAACAATTTTGTAGATACTTCGTTAGCCAAATTATCGCCGGATGAAGTAGTATTTTTACCGCCAGCAGCGGAAGATGCATTGCCAGTTTGGTTAATTATCACATCATCAACATTGGAATGATCACCTGAATTTGTAATATTTGAATAACCATCATCTTGATTATTAAAAATACTAACAATTCCAATATGATTTACATGGGCCTCATTAAAATTCTGAACTACAGATGGAATATTAGCTTGTAAAACATTTAAATTGAAAATATTAGTATTCACATCAGCAATAAGAAGCATTATTAAATTGAAATCCTTTTCTTCTTCCATTACTGGAGGAGCAACACTTAAAACAGGAACCGGTTTTTGGGATTTGTGATTATCACTAAATACAATATTGTTTGCTATTTTAGTGGTAAGTCCACCATCTTTAGAACTGACGGAAACTCCTTCCTGACCGTTTGTTACCAATATGTTTATTGTGTCACCTTGCTTGAATGCGACTGATTGCGGAGGTTGATTTTCAACAGGTACGACTTTTGAATTTTTAGTATTCTTCAAATAATTAATCATTGACTCATTGTTTTTGAATGTATGAATAGTGACACCATATTTACTATCCTTATACACTCCATCTGCAGTTTTAACGAAATTAGAATCTGAAGGTACTGAAATCTTAATACCATCAAATACTTCCTGTTTCATTGACTGATCACTGCTTAAAACATTTGCACCAACCAAACCTGCAGAAATGATACCAACGATTGCAATAAGAAATAACACATGAGTATCAATTTTCATTAACTTTCACCTAAATTATATTGTGTATATAATTTATGTATTTTATGATATAAATACTATAAAAAATATATAAAACATTAACAAAAAAAATACGCAATCAAAGGTGTTATGAAATATGGTTAAGTGTCCAAAATGTGGAAATGAAGCTCATGACAGTCCATTTTGTGCCAATTGCGGCACTAAGATTGAAAAGGAGATAATTTGTCCGGAGTGCAATCAAAAACTTGATGAATCAAGCGCATTTTGTCCAAACTGTGGAACAAAACTTGATGATTCAGGTGAAGGCGAAAATAAAGACAACGAAAATGAAGCTTCAAAAGAAGAAACAGAAGATAAAGACGAAACTTCACAAGAAAAAGAAACTGATAAACAAGACAGTGAAGACAAAACAGAAGAAAGCGAGGATGAAGCTTCAAAAGAAGAAAAAACCGATGATAAAGACAGTGAAGACAAAGATAAAACTTCAAAAGAAGAAAAAACCGATGATAAAGACAGTGAAGACAAAGATAAAACTTCAAAAGAAGAAAAAACCGATGATAAAGACGAAAAAGAAGAGCCCAAAGAAACTGCATCAAATACAGATGATAGTGAAAAAAGGCATTGCCCATTTTGCGATACTGAAATTGACGATGAAACCGATTTCTGTCCAGAGTGCGGAAAATCAGTAAACATAGACAAGCAGTCAATGAGCGGAATAAGAAATACAATAAACTTCAAAAACCTAATATTATGTTCCATAATTTCCATCATACTCTCAGTATTTATTTCATTAATCTTTTGTTACATATTAGGAAGAATACCTGGAGATTATTATCCACTCGGATTCATAATAAGTTTGGTTATAACCATAGGAATATTTGGATCATTTAAAGATATAATAAATGGCGGATTACTGGGAATCATTACCGGACTCGTATTGGGATTATTAGCCAATTACATTGTGGAGCTTTCAAGCGGATTCGCTTTCAGCTATGAAATGCTTTTCGGATATTCCGCAGTAATATTCACAATATTCGGACTGATAATGGGAATAATTGCAACCGGTTTAAGAAAACATGTTGTAAAATTTATCGATGTTGAAAAAATTTTGAAATAGCTATTAAATAGCTATTCTTTAAACTTTTTTTTATCCAGTTTTTTAACCACTTTTGCCGGAACACCGACGGCAACCTCATAGTCGCCAACGTCTTTTGTAACGATTGCACCTGCACCAACAATCGCATATTTACCTATTGTGACGCCCGGAAGAATACTTGCTCCAGCACCAATCCATGCTCCCTTTTTGATGTGAATTGGCTTGCAGAGCAATACATTTCTGTTATATTCGTCATGGTTATTGGAAAGCAGCTGAACATTGGCGGCAAGCATTACATCATCATCAATTGTAATTCCACCACGCGCCATTGCAAGACAGTTGGAATTTATGAAAACATTGTTTCCAATCTTCAATCGATCCAATGCCGCGCCGGACAAAGGTGCCTGAACCATTGAGTTTTCACCAATGTTATCACCGAAAAGCTCCTTTAATATTTCTCCATATTCAGGAGTCATCGGCATTGTATGATTAAGCTTAAAAAGAATTTCATTCATTTTAAAAGCTTCTTGCAGTTCTTCTTCAGAAAGTTTATCCATATCCACTCGTTCAAAATCCATAAAATCACCATTTAAACTACTTCAACTTTATAAATGTTGAGGATTATTACTTAACGGGCTATATACTCTAATGAGTATAGAATTACCATGCTATCCCCCTCGTCCTGAAGGTTCAGACAGATTCAATTAATTCTTTCTAAACATTGTTATCGTTGAAAAAGTAATTTAATTTTGTCATTATCATTTATTATTTTTTTTGTTATTTTGTTATTTAAATTTCATCAAAGAGCATTTGAGGTAATGCCCATTTTTGTGCAATTCCTTCACGACTTAAAAGAAGTCATGGTATTCTTGCATTTTAAGATAAAATATATCATACCTGTAATATTTAATAATTATATTCTATTTCAAATATAAAGTTATAATTCAACTTAAATAATGATTTTTCCATGAAATAGATAAGTATTTAATATATTAAAAACATAAAATCCGATATCAATAAAATAAAAACTTTTAAGTTGATTATAAATCAATTTTTCAAGAAAACATCAATATTTCACGGATAAAACAATGGAGGCAAAATATGGAGAGAAAATCATATCACGACTTTGAACTAATTTCAAGCGAAAAGGAAATTAATAATTTCATATCTCGCAATAAAAATACACTGAAAATCCTTAAGGCATTAAAACCGCAATTGAATAAGCATTTTCCCAATTATAATTATTCATTAGAGCTTTGTGAAAAATTAGGTTGGACAACAGAAACAAAATTACTACTAAATATAGAAGTTAGTGAAAAAATGTTTTTTAATGGAATGTTAAAGGATTTTAATGATATTTACAAAGAAATAGAACCATTACTTGAAAATATCGAAAATACAGTAGTGTTGTTTCCAGTGATAAGAAACAAAGAATTTGAAAAGATGGATAACAATTCTGCCATAAATCTAATTGCACGAACAGCATACTTCAACAATTACAATAATGGAATAATTCAACGGGAAGTAAGTTTTAGAGAAATCCCCAAATCCCAACAGGAAAAGGAAATAATTGAATATTGCAAAACACATGAAAATCCTAATATATCAGACATTGTTTATGACCTGCAATTGCAGCTTTTTGATGTGGATGACATATTAACAGAACTGGAAGAAAAAGGAATTGAAATGAAGGTTAAATATTAGGTGATTAGATGAGAACTTATGTTAAGGAGATAAAATTAAAGGAGAAAGGATACATTGTGAAGCAAGAAAAATTAGCAATCCAATTCCAATTCCAAAAAGTGGTCGTCACAAAACGCAACAAATAATTATACGAAATAATGCAGAATGTGTGATTAAAAAAGAATCAAAACATAATAATTGAACTACCTCGACTTTGGAGAAGTCGAGGATTCTTACTTCACGGGCTGATACTCTCCCACGAGAGTAGGATTACCGTGCTATCCCCCCTGCTCCA
>ONQL01000030.1:0-20085 GCA_900319985.1 uncultured Methanobrevibacter sp.
ATATAGGAAAAAATTATTTTCCTATATCATCCACCAATTCCTTTGCATAAGGAGTGATATTCTCATCAAGCATACGTTCCAAGAACTTACCTGTGTAGGTACCTGCTTCCGCAATCTCCTCAGGTGTTCCGGTAGCAATTACCTCTCCACCACCATCACCACCTTCAGGACCAAGGTCAATAATATGGTCTGCAGTCTTAATTACATCCAAATTATGCTCAATGACAACAACAGAATTACCTGCATCAGTCAGTCTGGCAAGAACCTCCAATAATCTTTTGATATCTGCAAAGTGAAGACCAGTAGTAGGTTCATCCAAGATGTACAATGTCTTGCCAGTACTTGATCTTGAAAGCTCTTTTGCCAGTTTAATCCTTTGGGCTTCACCACCAGAAAGTGTTGTAGCAGGCTGACCTATCTTCATATAACCCAAACCAACATCATATAAAGTCTGAAGCTTTTTGACAATTTTTGGAATGTTTTCAAAGAATTCCAATGCCTCTTCAACAGTCATTTCCAAGACTTCATAAATATTTTTACCCTTGTATCTAATATCTAAAGTCTCTTCGTTGTATCTTTTACCGCCGCACACTTCACATGGAACATAAACATCAGCTAAAAAGTGCATTTCAATCTGAACGATTCCATCCCCCGAACAAGCTTCACATCTTCCGCCTTTAACGTTGAATGAGAATCTTCCAGGCTTATATCCTCTTGCCTTTGATTCCGGAGTATTTGCAAATAACTCTCGAATATCCGTGAACACACCAGTATATGTTGCAGGATTTGATCTAGGAGTTCTACCAATAGGCTTTTGATCGATTGCAATTACCTTGTCAATATTCTCCAATCCTTCAATTTTATCGTATTTACCGGCAAACATGAATTTTTTGGATAATTTGCCGTGTGCTCCCTTGTATAGAATTTCATTGATTAAACTACTTTTACCTGAACCGCTGACACCTGTAACACAGGTGAATTTGCCTAAAGGAATCTCAACATCAATATCCTTAAGGTTATTTTGAGCTGCACCCTTAATTTCAATGAATTGGCCATTTCCTTCACGCCTATCCTTAGGAATATCAATCTTTTTAGCTCTTGAAATATATTGACCAGTAATTGAATCCTTATTTTTCATGATATCCAATGGAGTTCCCTGAGCTACAACCTTACCACCATGCTCACCGGCACCCGGACCTATGTCTACAACATGATCTGCTGATAAAATAGTTTCTTCGTCGTGTTCAACGACCACCAGAGTGTTTCCCAAATCTTTAAGTCTTTTTAATGCTTCAATGAGTTTAATGTTATCCCGCTGATGAAGACCTATACTTGGTTCGTCCAAGATGTACAGTACGCCCACCAAACCGGAACCTATTTGGGTGGCCAAACGAATCCTTTGCGCTTCCCCACCGGACAGTGTACCTGAAGACCTTGACATTGACAGATAATCAAGACCTACTTCAACCAAAAAGCTTAATCGCTCTTTAATTTCCTTTAAAACTTCTTTTGCAATGAAATTTTCCCTTTCAGTCAACTCCAAATCCTGGAAAAATTGATAGGAGTCTTTAATTGCCAAATCACAAACATCAATGATTGATTTTCCACCAACAGTAACTGCCAAAACTTCAGGTCTTAATCTTTTTCCATCACAAACGTAACATTTTCTATCAGACATGAATTTTGAGAGGTATTTTCTTGAATAGCTGGATTTGGTTTCAAAATACAATCTTTGCATTCTCGGAACGACACCTTCAAATTTACGGTTTACCATGTATGATTTATTTCTTCTTTTAAAGTTGAACGGAATTTTTTCATCACATCCGAAAAGAATGGTGTCCTGATATTCCTTGTCCAAATCCTCAAATGGAGTGTCCATGCTGAAATTAAAATGTTTTGATACTGCATCAAGCATTTGGAAATAATAATTTTCCCTTTTGGCGGAACTGGCCCACGGTACGATTGCACCTTCACTTAAAGACAATGATTTATCAGGAACCACCAAATCAGGGTCAATTTCCATTTTGGAACCTATACCGTTACACTCAGGACAAGCCCCTTGAGGAGCATTGAAAGAAAACATCCTTGGAGTCAGCTCTTCGAAGTTTATTCCACAGTCAACACATGCAAAATGCTCAGAATACTTTTTTTCATATTCATTTTCACCGTCATCAAATAAAACAGTGATTAAACCTTCTGAAAATTCAGCTGCAGTTTCCAATGAGTCAACAAGCCTTCTTTTAAAGTCGACATCCTTACGGATTTTTAATCTATCGACCACAACATCAATATTGTGCCTGTATGTTTTTGCAAGAGAGATATCTTCCTCCAAATCCCTTATTTCATCATCAACGCGAACCCTTACGAAACCTTTGTTTCTCAAATCTTCCAAAACATCTTTGAATTGGCCTTTCTTGTCCCTTACAATAGGAGATAAAATTTGGATTTTAATTCCTTCCCCTTCCTCGATTATTGATTCACCAATTTGTCCAATAGTTTGATGGGAAACTTCTTTTCCACAATTAGGACAATGCGGAATGCCTATTCTTGCAAATAATAATCTTAAATAGTCATAAATTTCAGTAATTGTGCCTACAGTGGATCTTGGATTTTCTCTTGTTGTTTTTTGGTCAATTGAAATAGCTGGAGATAGCCCTTCAATAGATTCCATTTCCGGCTTTTTCATCTGTCCTAAAAATTGTCTTGCATAAGCTGATAATGATTCAACATATCTGCGCTGTCCTTCAGCATAGATTGTATCAAAAGCCAATGAAGACTTTCCGGAACCACTGAGTCCAGTAATTACAATAAATTCGTCACGAGGAACACTAACATCTATATCCTGCAGGTTGTGCTCACGTGCACCTTTAATGATAATCTGTTTTTTAGAATCTTCTGCCATAATAAACTCCTAAAAAAATTAGTTATATAATATTAGAACAATCTCATTTATAAAGTATTTTAAAGAGCATATGAAAAGTAATGCAACACCATCCTAAAAAAAATAAGATTACTTGTCAAATCCTTTTAAGGCATAAAGCTTGTTTCTTAAATCTGCAGCCCTTTCAAAATCAAGTCTTGCAGCTGCATCCTTCATATCCTTTTCCAAATCACGTATTAGCAAACGAAGCTCATCTTTTGGCATTGTACTAACATCTGCCCCAATGCCTTTGTATTTTTCATCCTCTTCTGCAAGTTTTTCTTTTAAAGTTCTTTGAGTTGACTTTGGAGTTATTCCATGAACTTCATTGTATTTCATCTGCAGTTTACGCCTTTTAAGGGTAATGTCATATGCATTTTTAACCGAATCGGTCATGTCATCCACATACATTATTACACGTCCATGGACATTTCTTGCAGCACGCCCGATTGTCTGTATCAGGGAAGTTTCATTTCTTAAAAATCCTTCCTTATCCGCATCCAAAATAGCTACCAGAGATACTTCAGGCAAATCCAAACCTTCCCTTAAAAGGTTTACACCAACCAACACATCAAATTTACCTCTCCTCAAATCATCCACAATATCAATTCGTTCCAATGTGTCGATTTCAGAGTGCATATACCTAACTTTGACACCAATTCTTGCATAATAGTCTGTCAAATCCTCAGCCATTCTTTTTGTCAAGGTAGTAACCAAAACCCTTTCATCCTTTTCGGCAGTTAACTTAACTTCCTTGAGCAAATCTTCAACTTGGCCTGTAACCGGCCTTATCAAGACTTCAGGGTCTACCAATCCAGTCGGCCTGATAATTTGCTCTACGACATTTCTTGATTTTGCAAGTTCGTATTGGCCAGGAGTTGCTGATACGTAAATGACCTGATTGACTGATGATTCAAACTCATCAAATCTCAATGGACGGTTTTCCTTAGCGGAAGGCAACCTGAAACCATGTTCAACCAGAGTTTCCTTACGTGCCCTGTCACCATTATACATTCCCCTGATTTGAGGAACTGTTACATGGGATTCATCAATGATTGTTAAAAAATCATCAGGGAAATATTTTAAAAGAGAATATGGCTTTTCGCCCCATTCACGCCCGGACAAATGCATGGAATAGTTTTCTACCCCCGGACAGTATCCCATTTCCTGAAGCATTTCAATGTCAAAACGGGTTCTCTGTTCCAATCTTTGAGCTTCCAGCAATTTTCCCATTGAATTCAATTCCAAAAGCCTGTCATTTAATTCCTGTCTGATTTTTGAAAGTGCAACATCCATTTTGTCCTGTCCGACTACAAAGTGCTTTGCAGGGAAAATCATGTACCTTTTAAGGCTTTCCTTCTTTTTACCTGTAACCTTATCAATTAAGCCAATGGCATCGATTTCATCACCAAACAGTTCAATTCTTATAGGAGGAGTTCCATGAACCGGATTAATCTCAATAACATCTCCCCTGACTCTGAATTGACCCCTGTCAAATTCGATATCATTTCGCTCATACTGCATAAAAATAAGCTTGGCTATTATTTCAGACCTGTCATAAACATCGCCGACAGCTATTCCAAAAGCAAATTCACCATAATCTTCAGGAGAACCAATACCATAAATACAGCTTACACTACTTACTACAATCACATCATCCCTTGAAAGGAGAGATTGGGTTGCAGAGTGCCTCATTATATCGATATCTTCATTTATTGAAGCTTCCTTATCAATGAATGTATCTGTCCTTGGCACATATGCTTCCGGCTGATAATAATCATAATAACTGACAAAGTACTCCACTGCATTATCCGGAAAGAATTCCTTAAATTCCTCATATAGTTGTGCTGCTAAAGTTTTGTTATGTGAAATAACAAGGGTTGGCTTTTGAACCTTTTCAATAACATTTGCCATTGTAAAGGTCTTGCCTGAACCTGTCACTCCCAAAAGAGTCTGTTCTTTTATTCCCTCATTAATCCCATCGGCTAAAGAATTAATTGCTTTTGGTTGATCGCCCAGTGGTTTATAGGGAGAATTTAATTTGAATTCCTTCATGATATCTAATTTGCAATGGAAATATTAAAGCTAATGTGGACATATCTTGGAGCACAGCAGGGGATTACCTTTTCATCCCTTATTGTTAAATCTCCGTAACCGTTCAATTCCTTTTTCAAATCTTTTTTGATGTTGGAAACAACATCCTCATTGTAAACTCTTAAAGAACCTAAAAATACTGTTTTTGCAGCCATATTCATTACTGATACGCTTTCAACAATATCCATTTCAGCATATTTGGCTAAAATATTATTTGATTTATCCACAAGCTCTTCTTTAATTTTAGCTTTATCAATCGGCATTTTATTCCCTCAATGCATCCGCAATACTTTTTGCAATGGAAACACGTGAAGTATCTGAAGACAGACTGTTTGTACCAATTATTTTATTAGCTCCAGCCTCATAGATTCTTGTAGCACCATTATTGGTTAAAATTGGATGTACACAGCATACATCTACTGAAGATGCACCATACTGCTTTAGAATATTTATTGCATTTACAATAGTTCCTCCAGTGGCAATTATATCATCTACAATAATTGCATGCATTCCCTTTACTGAATCAATATTTACAGTATTGTCACTTTCACTGTCGCATCTGACATCCACAATTCTTGTTTCTACCTTATCCGGACCTAAACGTACTTTAGTCAAATAAGTACAGTCACATCCGATTATTTCAGAAATTTCCTGTGCAAATCCATAAGCCCCTTTATCCGGTGCAATAATTAACGGTTTTTCATCAGATTTCCTAAAGTATTTTTTATTTAAGTATTCTGCTATGGCAGGCATTGCTGAGACATTTTTTGCAGGAATATCAAAGAAATTCAAAACACATGCCTCATGAATATTGAATGTGATGAACTCATCTGCACCTGCTGCCTGAATTAAATTACAAATTGTCTTTGCTGAAACTGATTCACCAGGGTTAAAACGTTTTTCCTGCCTTGCATATCCCATATACGGAACGACAGCCCTTACTTTTTTAGCCCCCAAATCCTTAAGAGTGGAAATTATAAAGAGCAATTCCATCAGATTTTCATCCTGAGGATATCCTGTTGACTGGATAACAGTCACTTCATCTTCAATTTCGCCGTTTATTCTCAAATATCTTTCTCCATCCGGAAACTTTTTAGTTTCAACATAACTTACTTCTTTGCCAAGTTCACGAGCAACATGAGCTGCCAAATCCTGAGAAGCTGAACCACCTATAATCACAATATCACCAAAATTTTTATATATAAATTAATATGTTTTTGATAATTAAAAAAGTTAAGTATTAATATTTAAAGGGATTATAAAATTAAAACATGAAAAAATTAGCATTAATTTTATTGGTAATAGTAGCCATAATATTCGCGTTATTGGCAACAACAATTGTCAGCCCGATTCTTATAGTTGCTGAAGATACAGGAGAAGATGCCAGTATCGACATGGCTGCCAAATTTTCCATTATAGGATATGACTGGGTTTATCCTGGAAGTTCAGTCAATGCTCAAGGCCAAACATTGCATAATGTCCATATAGACAACCCGAAAGATCCGTATGGTGCTGCACGTGACATCATGACTTACAGCTACAATTATACACCACATGTTATTGCCAGCGTAAACAATGATGCTGCACAGGCAATATTCGGCACTTCCATTGTAGATGATATCCGCGCAAATGATGCATACAACGGTTATGCCGGAAACGAAAATGTTCCGGGAACAATGGATAGGGGAGATGCAGTGGATACTGCGATGAGCAAGAACGGAATGAACATATTCCAAGTTCCAATACAAATTTTAATGGGAAATATCAGATTTATTTTTGTATAATTTCCCTTTTTTTAATTTTTAATTCAGCATAATATAAAAAGATAAACCAACACCAACTGCAGAAATAATTAATTGTATTATCCCATGCATTTTAAGCTCTTTGACAGGTGCCTGGAGCAGATAGAACGGCATGAAAAAACCGAAAAATGCAAATACGCTCATTGAAGTATTTTTAGTCAATAGCCCGAAAATTACTCCACCCCATGATAAAAAAATAGTGACAATATAAGAAATAAAGACTGCCTTTTTATTAATTTGTGGCTGCTGGCCTGTGTAGACATAAACCTGTTTGGGTTGAAGCCCATCCACTAATGGATTGCCGCATTTAGCGCAGAAATCATATTCATCTTTATTTTCAAATTGGCATTTATTACATATTCTAGTCATTAGATTAAATTAATATTTTAAGGTATATAAAACTATTTTTCTAAAATCATAGCAACTTCCCTAAAAGTTTCACCCAAATAGTTAATATTATCCAGTTCAGTATAATACCTGAATCCTAACTTTTCCAAAACTCTTTTTGACTGAGTGTTCTCAATTCTATATGTTGCATAAATTTGGGTGATATCCAAATCATCAAAAGCATGCTTTATAATAGCTTTTGAAGCTTCAACAACTAAACCTTTACCCCAATACTCTTCCGCTATCCAGTATCCAAGTTCTCCTGATCCATCACCCCAGTAATGATTTCCATCAGGATGAATCAAAAGACCAACACAACCAATTGGAATTTCATTGAATGTTATTGCATAAGTTTCCTTTTTATTGAAAACAGTATTGATAATTGTTAAACTATGTTCGATACTTTCATGTGGCGGCCAACCTGCTATTGGACCTATTTTAGGATTTTTTGCAAAGTGATATAAGCTTTCAGCATCGCCTTCTTCCCAAGGCCTTAAAACTAGATTTTCAGTTTTAAAAATCATAAAAAAAAAGGAGAAATAAGAGATAAACTCTTATTTTTTCATAGCTTTTTCAACAGCAACAGCTACAGCAACACTTGCTCCAACCATAGGGTTATTACCCATACCAATCAATCCCATCATTTCCACGTGGGCAGGTACAGATGAAGAACCTGCAAATTGAGCGTCTGAGTGCATTCTTCCCATGGTGTCGGTCATACCATAAGAAGCAGGACCTGCTGCCATGTTGTCAGGATGTAATGTTCTGCCTGTTCCACCACCAGATGCAACGGAGAAGTATTTTTTACCCTGTTCAATGCATTCTTTTTTGTATGTTCCTGCTACAGGATGTTGGAAACGTGTTGGATTTGTTGAGTTACCAGTGATTGACACGTCAACACCTTCCAGATGCATAATAGCTACACCTTCCCTTACATCATCAGCACCATAACATCTTACTTTTGACCTTTCACCATCAGAGTATGCTTTTTCCCTAACCACTTTCACTTCACCTGTGAAGTAGTCGAATTCCGTTTGAACGTAAGTAAATCCATTGATTCTTGAAATGATTAAAGCAGCATCCTTTCCAAGACCATTTAAAATAACTCTTAATGGTTTTTCACGTACTTCATTTGCAGAGTTTGCAATTCCGATAGCTCCTTCCGCAGCTGCAAAACTTTCGTGACCTGCAAGGAATGCGAAACATTCACTTTCATCACTCAAAAGCATTGAAGCCAAATTACCGTGACCAAGACCTACTTTTCTGTCATCTGCAACACTTCCAGGAATACAGAATGCCTGAAGACCTTCACCAATAGCTTTTGCTGCATCAGATGCCTTTACACAACCCTGTTTTACGGCAATTGCTGCTCCAAGAGTATATGCCCAGCAGGCGTTTTCAAAACAAATCGGCTGAACGCCTTTTACGATTTCATAAGGATCAAATCCTTTGTCAAGACAAATCTGTTTTGCTTCTTCAAGGTCTTTAATACCATACTTTTCCAAAACAGGAATGATTTGGTCGATTCTTCTTTCATAACTTTCAAATAAACTCATTGCAATCACTCCTTCCTCGGATCAATTTTTTTAGCGGCATCATCGAATCTTCCGTATTGACCTGTTGCCTTTTCAATAGCTTCCAATGGGTCAACACCATCTTTGATTGCATCCAACATGACGCCCAGGTTAATATATTTATAACCGATTATTTCATCATCTTCATCAAGGCCAATTTCAGTAATGTAACCTTCAGTCAGTTCCAGATATCTTGGCCCTTTTTCCTTTGTGGAAAATATTGTTCCAACCTGGCTTCTGTGACCTTTTCCCAAATCTTCAAGTCCTGCACCAATTTGAAGTCCTCCTTCTGAAAATGCAGACTGAGTTCTTCCATAAACAATCTGTAAGAATAATTCGCGCATTGCAGTATTTATTGCATCACAAACAAGGTCAGTATTTAATGCTTCCAAAATAGTTTTTCCGACCAATATTTCACCAGCCATTGCTGCAGAATGTGTCATTCCAGAACATCCTAAAGTTTCAACAAGAGCTTCTTCAATTATACCATCTTTAACATTCAATGTTAATTTACAGCATCCTTGTTGTGGTGCGCACCAGCCAATACCATGAGTAAAGCCTGAAATATCTGATACCTCTTTTGCTTTTACCCATTTACCCTCTTCAGGAATTGGAGCAGGCCCATGATTTGCACCTTTGCGAACAGGACACATATTCTCAATTTCAGTTGAATAAATCATCTTTTTCAATCCTCAAAAATTTTTAAAATTTTAGATATTAATATATTTGAATAATATATAATTTAATAGTTTATGATGAGATTAAAAATAACCATAATTAATATGCCTAAAAAAATAAAATAAGATTATGTAGATTGGATTAGTGAAATTTATAAACTTGAACATATGCTTTCAATATATTAAAAATACGAGGCTTTTTATAATGAGAATTAATGAAACTATTAAAAAAATTAGGGCTTCCTGCGAGAATTATGTAGATAAAGATTTGGTAGCCACCATCATCCATGACAATTACTACATGGGGACAAACAACATTTTAGAATTCAATGAATATGGCATCGAAAAAGACGATACATACGAAAAAAGAATCTTGAAAATTCTAAAGCATGAAAACATATTTCTGGCAGCTGGAATGTATACATTCATCCCGGTCATTAACGAATGCGACATCTACTCAGTCAATGACTACAACATTAAACTTTCAGATGAGGAATTTGAAAAATATGCCAATGAAAAAGAAAGAATTTTCGGAATTTTGATAAAAAAGGATTCAAATGATTTTATAATCGGCAGTACAGACCTTTGCGGGTGCAGCATTGACGCATCATTTAAAGAAATAGAAAAAAGCGATTTGGACTTTTACAAAAAAATAGAAGAGATAATAGATTCATTAGTTATCTATTAAATTCCTTTTTATTCTCTCCCACATTGCCTGTTCCTCACCACAACCAGTCATAATCACATAGTCATAGTCAGAATTGCGAGCAAGTTCAACTAATTTTTTAATTCTAACATCCATTTCACTATAACTTAACGGATAAAACTCGGCATCAGGATATTCCTCTTTAATTAATTCATAATACTCATGAGCCTTGTCAATAGATTCCCTTCCAGGAACAACAATAATATGGGCAGGATTCATACTTTTTATGACTTCAAAATGGTCATCAAAGATTTCTTCCTCATCCACATCAGGAGTTGTGTAAATAAACTCAAGCGGTCCACCAACATACTGATTCATAAACATCGCATTGATTTTGGCAGCATCACCGTTATCCCCCTGACCGAGACCTACGAATTTGCCTCCGATGTCGACAACTTCAAATCTTCCAGGAGGGATGAATGACATGTCCAAATTGTTAAATACACTTTTTGAAGTGGATTCAATGTTTTCAACCTTAGGAGTGAAAGTTGCATAAGTTGTGATTGAAGCCAATGTATTATATATATTATGGAAACCGAATGCAGGCACGGTTATGTCAAAGTTAAATTTAACATTTTTTGAAACAGTGTAATTGAACAAATCTCCATCTATAGTTAATTTCCATGAATCAGGATTGAATTCAACATCTGTGACTTTAACATTTAATTCAGGACGTTTAAAACCGCAGCTACAAGTATAAACTCCCCTGTGATTTAATATGTATTTAGAATAGTTTAATGTTTCACCGCATCTAGGACATTCAACCGCATTTCCGTTGATATCTTCCACATCATCAGTTTCAATACCATAATAATTAACCTTTACATCATTTTCCTTATCAATTCCAAGCAGTGCAGTCCTTGGATCATCCGCATTAGTTACGATTACTCCCCTTTTCATTCCTTGTGACAATAATCTTTTAGCTTTATAATAGTCTTCAAACGGATTTTTAACACCAGCAACCTGTGCATGTTCCGGAGATATGGTTGTATAAACTACACCGATGGGGTCAACAACCCTTTGAACCGTGTCAGGAATTCCATATTTGATATTACGAATACCATATTCAAAAACACCCAAATCTCCTTTTTGTTGAATGAATGCTGAAGCAATGGCATTAATAGTATTGCTCTCAAAACTGCTTCTTATTTGAGTATCAGATGATAATAATTTTATTAAAAGTGTTGTAGTAGTTGTTTTACCATTAGTTCCGGTAAGAATAATTGAACCAATGCCCATATCTTTGGACAATTCGGAAACTGCATCAACACCAGCTATTCTTGTAAATATAATCCCTGCAAAACTTTTACCGCTACCGGAACCTAATTTTGAAAAGGGTCCTCCAACCTTAGCGATTAATTTTGCCGCACTAATTTTAAAACTACTCATAATTTAACCTTTGAAGATAAAAATATATAAAAATTTGTATAAAAAAAAATAGGAAAAAATTAATCCAACTAGTTAGTTGTTGGATTATTGACACTTGTTTGTGGAACTTTTTCAGCCACTTTAGAACCGATATTTTTCATTTTTTCAATTAGGGAATCTTTTTTAGAACCGCTAATTAAAATATTTTCCAAAACATCACTTAAAGTTTCAGTCGGAATGATTTCAATCATGTCCTCGTATTTTTTCTCAATCATAACGTCTTTTAAGTTAGATTTAGGAATCAATACTTTTTTCATTCCAGCTTCTGCTGCAGCCTCTATTTTAGCTGTTGCTCCACCAATAGGCATTACGTCTCCACGTACATTAAGTGAACCAGTCAATGCTACAGTCTGATCAATTGGAATTTCTTCAACAGCAGAAATTACAGCTGTTGCAATACTTACACTTGCGGAGTCACCTTCAACTCCATCATAGGTCTGGATAAACTGTACATGAATATCATAATTTGAAATATCCTTGTTAGTGTATTTTTTAATTAATGCACTTACATTCTGTACAGATTCCTGTGCAATTTCACCCAATTTACCAGTAGCTATGATTTGACCACCGTTTTTAGATTGTGTTGGTGCAGCTTCAGCAGCGATTGGAGAAACAATTCCACTTCTGTCACCAATTACAGCAAGTCCGTTAACAAGACCCACTCTTCCACCTTCAGCAGAAACCATACTGTAATCTTTTCTTTGGACAATTGACCTATCAGCAATTTGCTGCTCCAAGGTTCTTGCAAATCTTTTAGCTTCATAAACATGTTCAGCAGTTACAAGTTCAGAACCCTTTTCGATAGCTACATCCCCAGCAGATCTTACTAATCCTCCAAGATCCCTTAATCTTAATGTTAATGCATTTTGTTTACCGGATCTTCTTTTTGCTTCAAGAATGATTTCATCCAACGCATCCGGAGCAAAGTGAGGGATTCTTCCATCATTTTTAACTTCCTGAGCAACGAACTGTACTAACTTTTCCCTGTTTTCAGTAGTATCTTCCATATAATCTTTCATGAATACTTCATAACCATATCCTCTGATTCTTGACCTCATTGCTATATGCATTCCTTCAAGAACCTGCAGATTACCTGATGCCACTAAAACAAAGTCACATGGTACTGCTTGAGACCTTACCATTGCACCACTTGAGTTTTCACTTTGACCAGTGATTGTATACTGTTTTTCCTGCATTGCAGATAAAAGCTCCTGTTGGGTTTTCATTGACATTGTACCAATTTCGTCAATGTATAAAACTCCTCTGTTAGCTTTATGAATCATACCTGCTTCTACACGTTCATGTGCTGGAGTTCCAAGACCTCCTGATTGGTATGGGTCGTGACGAACATCACCTAATAATGCTCCTGCATGAGCTCCTGTTGCATCCATGAATGGTGCAAATCTTGACTCTTCATTATTTACCAATAATTTAGGAGACATGTTATTTGACTTAGGTTTGATTTGTATTGATATAAGTAAAATTAATGCAGCTGCTATGATGGATTCCAATAATCTGCCGTACATAAATCCAATAACCAATACTCCACCAATAGCAAACATAGTAATAATAGTTTTCCTTTCTTCATGACCTTTAGCTGAACTTTTAGTTGCCTTTACAATCTTTTTACCTTCACCGGCAGGAACAGTTCTTATTAAAGGATGATTGTTATCTTCCATATTAGGATAAACCAAAATATCCTGTAAAGTTTCATGAGGTAAAATTTGTGCCATTCCTTTAGCAAGCATTGATTTACCTACACCAGGGTCGCCTATTAACAAAACATTTCTCCTTTGTTTTGCTGCTTTTTTAATTGTTTCAATAGACTCCTCATGGCCAATAACTTGATCAATCAATAAAGGGGGAACATCAATATCCTGTGAGCTTTTTATATTATCATAATCCAACATTGGTTGAGTATCTTCACTAGAAGTTGATTCTTTTACTTCGCTTTCAACAATTACATCTTCAGAAGAATCTTCGACTGATTCTTGTTCTTCAAATTTCATAAAATAAACCTCACTTCTATTAATAAATTCATCATTAAAAAATTAAGTTTGATATACTATTTAAATATTGTTTATTAAATATATAAAAAGGTTTCTATTTTAGTAAATAAAAGTTAGAACACATAGACTCGATTATTAATTCATATCGATTATTTTTAACTTCAAAAATTCATTAGTTAAAAATAAAAATAAAAATATAATCAATTGATTTAAAAAAATAAAATCAAATAAGTAATTTAAAGGTAATTAATATATATAAGAAATTTTAAATTAAATATTACAAGGATAATTACAATAATTATTTCTTGTTAATCGAATTTGAGAGATGTATAATAAAGTTTAATTTCACCTATCCAGTTATATAATCAGACGTATTAAAACCCCCTGATAAATAAAATGTTACTCGTGAAATCCAAACCTAGACTTGCATCTCACAAATTAGATTAAAAATTAAATGACTTTTTCTCTTTCAAAATTTAAAATTATTTATAACATTAATTCAATATTTTATTACATGACAAAATGTATTATGGTTCAGGGAACATCATCAAATGCCGGAAAAAGTATGCTTGTAGCGGCATTATGTAGAATTTATAAAAATAGGGGATACAATGTAGCTCCTTTCAAATCCCAAAATATGTCTTTAAATTCCTACACTACAAAAGAAAATGGAGAAATAGGCATAGCTCAAATGCTACAAGCCGAAGCTGCAATGGTTGAACCTAGTATACACATGAATCCTATACTGCTTAAGCCAAAAGGAGATTTTACATCCAATGTAATTATCCAGGGAAAATCAATTGGAAACATGAATTTTTATGATTACCAGCACAAATACCATGATACTGCATTCAATGCAATTAAAGAGAGTTTTGAGATATTATCCGACAAATATGAGGTCATAATCATTGAAGGTGCCGGTTCACCTGCTGAAATCAATATGAGAGACCAAGACATTGCAAACATGGAAATTGCACACCTGGCAGATGCAAATGTAATATTAATTGCAGACATTGAAATGGGAGGAGTGTTTGCAGCAATTGCAGGAACTTACGTATTGCTTGACGATTATGACAGATCACGTCTAAAAGCTACCGTAATCAATAAATTTAGAGGCAATTTAGACATTCTAAAACCGGGTCTTGATAGAATTGAAGAAATTACCGGTGAACCTGTATTGGGAGTCCTTCCATATGATGAAACTTTGAAACTGCCCGAAGAAGACTCAGCATCACTAACCACACATGTTTTTGCAGAAGATAAAGATATTACCGTTGGAGTTGTTCGTTTGCCTAAAATAGCCAATTTCACAGACATAGACCCATTTGAATATGAGGAAGACGTTGCGCTTAAAATGATTGGCGTTAACGATGATATTGGCGATGTGGATGCGATAATTATTCCAGGAACACGTAATTCAACAGAGGACATGTATGCACTTCAGGAAAGCGGATTGGCTGAAAAAATAATTGAAAAATCCAAAGAAATTCCAGTCGTCGGAATTTGTGGTGGACTGCAAATTTTAGGCAATGTAATCCACGACGAGGATAAACGTGAATCAAAACATGGAACTATTAACGGTTTGGGCTTGCTTGACATTGAATCCAAATTTTCCAGAGCGGATAAGATAGTGACACAATCCGAAGCAACAATTCCTAAAGACATTAAAGGAATTGCAGGGGAAATATTTAAAGATATTGCAGGTGAAAGCGTTACCGGTTATGAAATTCATGAAGGAACAACCGAGTTAAAAACTGCCAGCGCTCTTTTGAATATTGAAAAAGGTCAGGGAAATAATGATAAGGGAGTAATTGATGGTGCCAGTAATGGAAACGCATTTGCAACTTATTTCCATGGCATATTCCACAACTATAACTTCAGAAGAGAATTTTTGAATTATATTCGTGTTAAAAAAGGCCTTGAAGCAAAATACGGTGAAGACCCTTATGAAACTCAAAAGGACTATTCCCTAAACAGATTGGCTGAAATTGTTGAAGAACATTTGGATATGGACATCATTGACGAACTGCTGTTTTCATGAAAGCATTTCCTCAATAGTCCTTAAATTGTCACACTGAATCATTACCAATTTATCACCTTTCAAATAATTAAAGTAATATCTCGGATGGGAATTTTTAACCAAACCGGCAGAGGTTGTAGCCTCATCACTCTTAAAAATGCCTTCAACTCCATTGATGGACTTGTTTTCATATGTTCCATCATTCAAATCATTTAAATCAATACCGCCATCCAGTTTAAATACGGCAATATCCAACAGCAATATCTCGTTTTGTTTAAACGATTTTTGAGATTTGTTAAGAACATGCACAGAAACTTTATCCGGAAGATTAATTTCTTGTGATGCATTATCCTCAAAATATCCAACGGCAAACGTAAAATTTATCCCTCCAATTTCTAGAGTTTTAGGTGCGGGAGTCTGGAACTTTGGTCCGGCAACATTTTCAGGAGCACCTTCATAGGCCATGAAAAGAATAATTAAGGATAACAAGAAAAAACCAATAGCAAAAGCTGTTTTTTTATCCATTTTATCATCTTAAAAATGAGAATATTTAAATCTTATCTTTAGTATGCTTTGCCCAAACTTTCTCATTATCACTAGCAGACACCTTATTGTCAGCCATTACCCCAACAAGGTCATGAGCCACATAAGGCTCCTCCAAATAGCTAATGTCATCACGGGATAATTTTAAATCAACGGAACTGACTGCACCTTCTACATGATGAAGCTTTGTTGAGCCAACAACCGGAGAAGTGACTTTAGTAAGCAGCCATGCAAGGGATACTTCAGTCATTGACACATCCAATTCCCCAGCAAGTTCATTAACTCTTTTAATAATTTCAAAGTCTTTTTCTTCAGTGGATTTGTATTTTAAATCCGCATAAAAATCTTCTTTCAATCTTTTGGATTCCTGACCGGGCATTCTAGACAATCTTCCTGATGCAAGTGCACTGTATGGTGTTGTTGCAATATTGTCTGTTTGACACAGTGGAATCATTTCACGTTCCTCTTCCCTAAAAATCAAATTGTAATGACCTTGAATTGAAACGAATTTAGAAAAGCCTTCACTTTCAGCAAGCGCATTTGCTTTTGCAAGCTGCCATGCAAAACAGTTGGATATTCCTATGTATTTTACTTTGCCTTCCTCAATTACCTCGTTTAATCCTTCCAAAATATCATATAATGGTGTGTTATAGTCCCACATATGGTAAATATACAAATCAATGTAGTCAAGACCCAAATTTTCAAGGCTTTTGTTGACAAAGCTGTGGATATGTTCCTGGCCAGACACATTGTTTTTAATTTCCTCTTCTGAGCGCGGCAAAAATTTAGTTGCAACAACCACATCTTCCCTTGAGGCATATTCCCCAATGGCCTTTCCGACATATTGTTCGGAAGTTCCATTCTGATATCCGATAGCAGTATCATAGAAATTAATGCCGTTGTCCAATCCATTTTTAATTATCTCAAGAGATTCGGCTTCAGGCAATGTCCAAGTGTGCATTCCATTTTTAGGATCTCCAAATCCCATACAGCCCATACATACACGACTTACATTCAAATTTGAGTTTCCAAGTTTTGTGTATTTCATATTACCTCTTCCAAACTTATCAATTAGTGCAAATCACAGCCATAACATCATATTACTAGTTTATTGCAATAATCTACAGATTCTTTAATGTAAAAATATAATGACATTTCAATAATACTAATTTAAACCACATCATTTAAAAATGTTAACAAGTAGTTTCATCATGCAGAAATTTACATGAAAAATTAGTTTAGACAACAATAAGAGTCCAAAAAAAAACTGTTAAAAAACAATCATGCATTAAAAAAAAGTGAGTTGCGCAAAAGGGTTACGCAACCAAATCTTCAATATCAATACGGTCAACCTCTGCTTCTTTTTTACCATTGTACACATCAACATCCATCGATTTGTTTTTAAGTGAAACAATTATTGTACAAACTGCATCACCGGCAACGTTTACTGCAGTTCTAAACATATCCAGGATATGATCTATTCCAAACAGCATTCCAATAGCTTCCACAGGTAAACCTACAGAGTTAAATACCATTGTCAATGTGACAAGCCCTACGGATGGAACTCCTGCTGTTCCAACAGATGCTAAAACCGCCGTGAATATGACTGTAATGAGTGCTGAGGTACCTAAGTCGATTCCATATGCCTGAGCGGCAAACATTACTGCAACACCCTGCATGATTGCAGTTCCATCCATATTGACTGTGGCACCCAATGGAATTGTAAATGATGACACTTCACGTGAAACTCCCATTTCCTCCAGTTTGTCAATATTTATAGGAATTGTTGCATTTGAAGATGATGCTGAGAAAGCAAACAGCATTACACTGAAAAATTTTTTGAAAAATCTAATCGGATTCAATCGGGTAAGTACAACCATCAATGAAGGATAAACAAGCACTGCCTGTACTGCCAGTCCTACTAAAACACATAAAACATATTTTCCCATCGGAAGCAACCCTTCAAATCCAAGACCTGCAAATGTCTTTGCCATTAAACAGAATACTCCAATAGGTGCAAATTTCATTACCAAAGAAGTCATTTCCATCATTATTTTGTTTGACTGGTCAAAAAAATCACTTACCAATTGAACTTCTTCTTTCAATTGTGCTAAAATTATACCAATAATAACAGCAAATATGATTACCGGCAACATATCCCCACTTGCAAGAGATGTGAACGGATTTTCAGGAATTACATTTAAAATCGTATCAGTCATTGTCTGGTTAATTGTTACGCTAGTTGACTGCCCTGTTGCAACTAAATTTAAACCCATACCAGGTTTAATGACCATACCAATCAGGAGTGCAATTGTAATGGCCATTGCAGTTGTAACAAGATAAATAAGTATTGTTCTCCCACCTATTGTACCTATTTTCTTAATGTCAGAAATTGATGAAACACCAACAATAATCGAACAGAAAACTAATGGCACAACAAGCATTTTCATTAGTCTGATAAATCCAGTACCGCCCAGGTAGAAAATATTGTCAATTAATATAGTATTTTTAATATACGGGTCATCAACATAGAAATTTAAAAATAAACCTACGATAAAACCTAAAATCATTCCTATTAATATCCAATTTCCCAAGCTAATTTTTTTAAGAAACTTAAACATTTTATCGCCCTTTTACAATACTACATATATTTTTGATAATTGGAATTAATAATTATTGTGTTTATGAACTGCTATTTTAAAAAATCCTATATATTACACGATGGCCATAATGGTTTAATGATATCCAAAAATCAGCCACTAGACTAATTTTAAAAAATTTAGGCATACCTAAAAATTTATATATTGTCCTACCCAAGTATTATATAATTAAAAATAACCTCCGGAGGAATACTTATGAATTTAGAAGGTGTTGAAAAAACCATGCTTTTAACATTATTTGCAAAAGCAAAACATTCTCAGCAAAAGAATCATAAATTCTATGATTCAAAAGCCATAGAAGTAATTTCAAAAATTGATTATGATTTCAGCATAGCTGAAAAGGATAAATTTATGCAACTTGGAACTGTTGCAAGAACAATTGTATTGGACAATATGGTTGGCGACTACATTGATGCCCACCCAAAATGTACAATTGTAAATATTGCATCCGGAATGGATACCCGCTTCAACAGACTAGATAATGGTAAAATCAATTGGTATAACGTGGATTTGGAAAATTCAGCCAATTACCGCTTAAATTATATAGAAGATACTGACAGAGTAACAACACTTGCATATTCTGCAATGGACCCAAGCTGGGCTCAGGAAATTCTAATAAGAAATGATGTATTATTCATTGTTGAGGGACTGACAATGTATCTAAATCCGAAAGACGTGAAAAATATCCTAAATATAATAGATGCGAATTTTGACAAATGCACAATATTCATGGAGATAATGCCCCCAGTTTCTGTTAAAAACACCAAAGAAGAATCAATAGAGGATACCAATTCCAAATTCATATGGGGCGTTGCGAAAGGCCATGAATTAACAAAATTCAACAATAACTTTAAATGGATAAGAGACGTCAACTTATTTGATGGAGTTAATGTCTACAAACCCCATTATAAAATAATTACATGGCTCCCACTGTTAAGAAAAAGAATGGATTATATCGCAGTACTTGAAAAATAGCATTAAAACATATATATTAAAAAAATAGAAAAAGAATAAGTGAATTTTATTCACTTATTTGACAACTATTTTAACTTTTTTAGCCCTTTATTATTTTAAAACACTTTTATTTTAGTCAAAAAATCCCAGATTATTTAAATTACAAAAGAACCTAATAAGATAATCCTGATTTGGTTTAGACCCAGTCAAAATTGGTTGAACTACCTCGACTTTGGAGAAGTCGAGGATTCTTACTTCACGGGCTGTATACTCTAATGAGTATAGGATTACCGTGCTATCCCCCTCGTCCC
>ONQL01000030.1:20112-38721 GCA_900319985.1 uncultured Methanobrevibacter sp.
TAAATTTCATCAAAGAGCATTTGGAAAGTAATACCCACATTTGTGCAATTCATCCATGACTTGTAGAAGTCATGGTATTCTTGCATTAATTAGATAAAAATGCATTAGTGTCATAGTTTTTCTGGAAAATACCATCCATATAACAACCCATAAGGCTTCCAATTCTAATGATTTTTACATCTAGTCCATTTATTGCAGCTTCCACTACTTTCCTTTCAGCCAAAAACTTACTATTCACATACTTGTTGGATAAAAGCTCATCAGTAGTAATTGAATTCAAATTAGCAAATTCAATCAGATTTTCTTTTTTAATTAGGAATTCAGATTTTTCAATTTTGGCGTTTTCCTGTTCCCCAATTTTATTTGGAGAAATTAAAGTGGATTAGTCAAAGCACCCCCATAATTTTGAAAGATATTTATTCCAACAAAATAGACACCAATAATACAAATCTGAAAAATGCGAATACATGAACTGCTATGAAAAAACCATGACAAAAAAATCATAATATCCACAGCATTACCCAAAAAACACCACTTAAAAGTTATTCATAGTTGATGAATGATAATATGATTTAATACAAGATAATTATTGTTTTGACATTTTAAAAGAAATGAACATTGGATTGACATTGTTTTATTGTATATTTTTACAAAATATTTATATAATAATCTTTATTAAAATAACATAAGGGAAATGACTTTGGAGAGTATTAGTGGGGTTTTTATAAAATCCAAAAAATATTGGTTAATATATTTAATATTCATTGCGGTTACATGCATATCCACACTTTCGGCCAAGAACTTCGTGAACCCACAGTTTGTAATAGCCACATTTGTAATCGTTGCAGTCTTAGGCATAGCCTGTATCGTTTATTATTTCATGCATGACTCTGAAAATGAACTGTATAAGGTTGCATTTGTCATCATTCTCTGTTTTGGAATGATGTCATCATTGATTGTGCCTATTGTGGATATCAGCGATGAATTGGAACACCTTACACGGGCGGAAATCACGTCCCAAGGAGTGATGTTCCCTCATTGGGAAGGAGGTAAGAACAATCTCACCAGATTGTACAATCATACTTCTGAAGGACAGTACAGCACAGCCCTCAATAAGGATGTGGGATTCAATACATCGGAAAGCCACATGTTTTTCCTGCACAACCGAGAAAATACTGTTTTTGACACGCCCGGTGATACTGATAAGATTTCCAACAAAACAATACTTGACGGATCTTCCTTTGAGCAAAATCCATTTTATGGATACATTCCTCAGGCATTTGGTGTTTTTTTAGCCAAGCTATTTGACATGAATGTAATTTGGATGCTGTGGCTTGGCAGGATATTCAATTTAATTTCCTATGCATTTATAATATCTTTTGCAATTAAAAAAGCGCCTGTGTTAAAGGTTCCACTTTTAGCCGTTGCCTGCATACCCCTTTCAATTTATCAGGCAGCTTCCGTCAGCATCGATTCGATGATAATTGGTTTAGGAATACTTACAATAGCATATTTCCTATATCTATATAAGGCAGAGGAACAATCCCTTGATACCAAGCATGTTGCGCTATTTTGCGGGCTTTCATTGCTTTTGGGTCTTTGTAAGCTACCGTATCTTGCCTTCGTGTTTTTGATATTGCTGGTTCCTCGGAAAAACTTTAAAGATGAAAAAATCTTAAGATATATGCTCTTGGGCATTCTGATTGTTGCTTTTGCAGGCATATTGTGGAGCACATATTCAGAACCTGCTTTGATGCATTCATGGAGATCAAAACTTAATTATATGAACCCTTCATTGCAGGCTCAATATCTGATAAACAATCCTATGGCAATTTTACACTTCCTAAGGATGATTTTCACACACACTCTGGGCATTACATTAAACGGTCTGTTCAATTTCTTTGCAGCAGGCAGCGCAAACCATTATTCAGACCAATATACAGTCATTACAATATTCCTATGGATATTTCTGTCTGCTACATTACTGTTCTATCCAAATAAAGGAAAGTTTAATTCAAAGGCAAGATTGGGTTCACTTCTGGTACTTCTGATAGTATATGTTGGAACATGCTTCATTCAGCTATTGACTTGGGCAGATGTTGGAAAGACAAATATAGGTGTCAGTGCAAGGTACTTTTTACCGTTGTTTGCATTGCTTCCAATCATAGTACCAATCGAGATAAAAATAGATAAAATCCGAGATAATTTTGACAAATATGCAATGATTTTTATCATTGGTTTTATGGCCACTTTAATTTTGGCTTTTGCAACTAAATATTATTGATTTGAGGGGAAAAATGAGTTTAAATGAATTTAAGGATGTATTGATTTCATCGAAAAAATATTGGTTGATATATTTGGTCCTAATAATTGTTTTAGGTCTTTCAACTGTTAGTTATAGAACTATAGCGCATCCGACTTATGAGATTAATACATTGCTGATAGTTGCAATCTTAGGCATTCTTTGCATTGTGTATTATTTCATGCACAATTCAGATAAGGAATTGTACAAGGTTGCCTTTGTAATTATACTGTGCTTTGGTATTTGTGCATCATTTATTGTGCCGATTTGCGATGTCAGTGACGAAACAGAACATCTTGCAAGAGCAGAACTGACTTCAAGAGGAATAATAATTCCTCATTGGACTGGAGATGAATTGGGTGTTGACAGATCTTACGAGATACCATCCACCAATAAGCCCATAGTATATAATAAAGGTGCTGGATTCGTATCTATTGAAGCTTTAAACGATATAACGATTAGTTTAGGTAGAACGGTATTTACTACGCCTTATGATACATTAAAAATAGATCATACGCCAACAGTACTCGTTTCTGCATTCGAGCAAAATCCATTTTATGGATACCTGCCTCAGGCCATAGGTATGATTATTGCCAAATTATTGGATTTGAATGTAATTTGGATGCTGTGGCTTGGACGGATTTTTAATCTAATTTGTTATGCCGGATTAATATCGTTGGCTATTAAAAAGACTCCAATTTTGAAAATGCCAATACTTGCCGTTTCATGCATACCCATATCGATTTATCAGGCGGCTTCGCTAAGTATAGATTCTATGATAATTGGCCTTGCAATACTTGCTATCGCATATTTCTTATATATGTATAAGGCCAAGGAAAATTCGCTTGGTGTCAAGCAAGTTGTAATTTTCTCGGCATTATGCTTAATTCTGGGTCTCTGTAAGCTGCCATATTTAGCATTCATATTCTTCTTGCTGCTGATTCCATACGACAACTTCGAAAAGGGTAAAAAAATCATTCCATACATGCTTCTATGCATAGCCATTGTTGGAATAATCGGAGTTATATGGAGCAGATATTCAGAACCTGCATTGATGCATTCCTGGAGAGCCAGACTCAGATACATCAATCCGACAGGACAGATGAACTATATCATGTCACATCCGGCTTTCATTGGAAAGTTCTTTGGTCAAATTTTCACATATAACCTAGCCAAGATTCTATACGGCACATTCAATTTCTTCGGAGCAGCTCAAAGGTCACATTATTCAGACAGTTATCACCTTATAGTGGCTACATTATTGTTGTTTTTGGCTGTTATGTTGCTTGCCTACCCAAAAAGAGAAAAATTCAACAAAAAAACACGGATTGGAACATTATTCATTGTACTAATCATATATGTTGGAACATGCGCTATCCAGCTTTTGACATGGGCAAGTGTAGGACAGTTAAATCTAGGTCTTTCAGCACGGTATTTCGTGCCTTTATTTGCACTGTTTCCGGTTATTGGAACATTTAAGATAAAGAGACTGGAAAGGTTCAAAGACAGTATAGATAAGTATGCGATGGTTTTCATTATCGCATTCATGGCAGTCATGATCTTGTCATTCGCTACCAAATATTATTAGATTTTAAAAAAGAAATTGAGATTTTGATGTTAATCTCTAATTTCAATACTTATTTTTCTGATTATTTAACATTAAAGGATTTAACAAAATGTAACAATTCATATTCGTAAATAATATTTGCGCCATACTATCAGTATTTGTAGAATGTCTCCTATTGGTTGGTATTCAAAGCTGAAAACTGATTGGATTTATGAACAGCAGAAGTAAAACCCTAAAACTAGGAAAATGGTGGTTGACACATATAAAATATATAATTCCAGCAATATTAATCATGATATGGATTGGAGGAATGCATGAACTGATGGCTTTGAAAACCACAGAATCCATAATAGTTTTAATAGTCCTCACTTCAATATTGATAATTTCATCAGTGATATTAACATTATCCCCCGTCAAATCAAAGGACTGGTTCGAAACTGAAGAAAGAATCAAGTAATATATTTGCAGAAAAAAGAGATATAAAAAAAATAATTCCCATATTTCAATAGTATTAAATACAAAATTTTTTTATGAAGAAATTGATATACAATAAAGTATGTATAGCTTTATCATTTGCATTTTTGTATTAATTGCATCATACTTCGTTTATGGAAAATTTGTTGAAAAAACGGCAGGTGTGGATGAAACTCGTGAAACTCCAGCATATAAAATGTAAGATGGTATTGACTATATGCCAATGCCCAAAACCAAGAATTTCTTAATTAATTTTTTAAATATTGCAGGATTGGGTCCGATTTTTGGAGCCATACAAGGTGCATTGTTTGGTCCGGCAGCATTTTTATGGATTACTTTAGGTACAATTTTCATCGGATGTATTCATGATTTCTTCGCAGGATTCATGTCCATTAGAGAGGACGGTCTTACAATGCCAAAAATTGTTTCAAAGTATTTGGGATTTGGCCTTGAAAAATTTGTAGCAGTTCTTATCATAATCACAGGAATTCTTGTTTCAGCAACTTTCGCAAAAGGGGCTGCAGATTTAATTAGTAACTTGACTCAAATACCCGTACTTATCTGCATAACAATAATTTTCATTTATTTCCTGATTGCTACCGTATTTCCAATTGATAAAATCATTGGAAGAACATATCCTATTTTTGGAGCATTACTGCTAATTATGGTAGTGATAATGACTGCAGGAGTAATCTTAAATCCTACATATACCATTCCAGAATTTACAACACAAGGATTGTATTTAACTGACAAAAGCATTTTCCCATATCTCTTTGTTACCATTGCTTGCGGAGCCATTTCAGGTTTTCATGCATCCCAAGCTCCAATCGTTTCAAGATGTATAGAAAACGAAAAGGATGCAAGACCTGTATTTTTTGGATCCATGGTTGTAGAGGGTTTGGTTGCTCTCTGCTGGGCAGCAATTGCAATGGCATTTTTCCACAGCCAACCCCCAACTTGCAGCAATTTATAGTTCATCCCCTTCAGTGGCAGTATATGAAATGGCATCAGTACTGGCAGGTCCTGTCGGTTTAATCATAACTATTATTGGAGTTGTCATATGTCCAATCACTTCCGGAGACACTGCACTTAGAAGTTCAAGAATAACAATTGCTGATTCACTTCATCTCAACCATGAAAAATTAGTTTCAAGACTTAAAGTAGCCATACCATTATTTTTAGCATCATTTAGATTGACATTTGTTGATTTCAGTTTAATCTGGAGATATTTCGCATGGTCCCAATTGATAGTAGCCACAGTAGTGCTCTATTCTGCAACTGCTTATCTGATTAAAAAAGAAAAGCATTATCTTATTGCATTAGCACCGGCAATCGTGTGTACAGTAATTGCCTTTGCATATATCCTGCAGGCACCTGAAGGATTAAGACTGCCTCCAATGACATCCAACATACTTTCAGTTATTGCAACTGCCATTACAACAGCAATATTCCTTAAAAAATTCAAAAATTAACTGGAATATGATTTGCTATTCCCATACCACATATAAAGTCAATAGACTAATCCTTAATTTTGCTTAATATCAATAAGATTAATGTGACTGTACCAAGTAATAACGCTATCGCCAGAGTAATTTTGGAAGGCAGTACGATTGAAGAAGGATTATCCATAAAAGTATTGGTAGGTCCTACAGTAAAACCACATATTACTGTAAATATAGATAAGCTAACACTTTTTCCAACATCCTTATTTGTGGACAGTACTGCAGATGCATTACTCAAATCCTTTTCACTGACCTGTGTCAGTACAAAACGATTGTTCGGCGATGAAAAAAGACCATGACCTATTCCCTGAAGAATACATGCAAGCAAAAGCAGGTAAATTGGCACAACATCCATAAAAAACAATAAAAGGACATCAATTAAAATAAAAGTCACTGCAATGGATGATAAAATACGCTCATCAATCCTATCGGATAATTTTCCGGCGAATGTAGAGACACATACTACGGCAATAGGTGTTGTAAGTAAAAATAATCCGGTCCAACGAGCATCATATCCCATAACATATTGCAAATAGAAATTAAGAATATATGATGCTATGAATGTCATGAAATACATTACAAAAGCAGAATAATTCCCCAACAGATATTTGAAATTTTTAAAAATTCTCAAGTCATAACGTGGATTGGATACATGACTTTCAAAATAGATGAAGATGACAAAAATTACCAGACTGGCAATTAACACTTCCAGATTATTGTTATCCAACCTAGCAATACCATACAAAAACAAGCTCATGAAAATGACATAAAGTATTGAACCCACATGATCCTTGATTTCAACATTATCAACATACCATTCCTTATCCAATTTAATCAATATCAATAGTATAATTATATAAATTGGAATCAATACAAGGAAAATCACCTTCCATCCCAAATAATAAACTACAAAACCGGAAACGGTATTTGACAAACACAATCCGATATAACCACAGGACCCCATAATTCCCAAAGCAGAACCCAATCTATCAGAAGGCAGCTGCAAGGTAACTATGACATATACTGAAACATTAATAATGGCAGTAGAAATACCTTGAATAGCTCTTGAAAAAAGAAGCATAGTAATATCAGTTGAAAAGGCCGAAAGCAATAATGCAAAAATCATCAATAAAAGGCTGATTTTTAAATATTTACCAATCCCATGTTTTGAAACATATGTTCCCAAAGGTATCATCAATGTAACTGAAGTAATTAAAAAAACCAAGTTGATAGCATTTTCCAATTCAAAATCCAAATGTAAATTCGAAGATATTGAAGGAAGCGCTACAATAACCATATTGGCTATGAACTGCACACTAAACATCAGCAAGCAACCGATTATAGTTACCCATTTATCTTCAACCAATTTATTCATCATCAATATATTGAATTCAATAACATATAAACTATAATCTATGATTAATTAAAAAAAATAGAAAAAAAGATAATTTTTTAATTACTTTAAACTAAATTCCAATGTAACATCACCAGAACCTAGAACTTCTTTTAGCTTATTTGAGTCAACATTATCTAGTTTACCAAGTTTTGTATAGCTCCATGAATGAGATCCATAAAATAAGGATATCTGATTTCCTTGATATAATACAATATCTCCAGGACCTGTTTTCATATTTTCATCATTTGTCGGAAGTGAAAAGCCCAAATCACCGACTTTTTCAAAACCTCCAAACTCCTTTGCATTAACTGTGACATTTCCTTTTTCCAATTTTTTAATCAATTCCTGTGTAGCAGAATTGTTTTCCAACTTTACATCAAAGACATTGTCATTGATTTTGACTTTAACTAAATCATCCATACTATCATCCCCACTTACTGCAGTGCAAGCAAACAAACTCAATATAACTATTAAACCAATTTTTTTAATGAAAGACATAACATCACCCATTTACTGTTATTTTAAACTTAAAACTATTGTCACATCACCCGTTCCTAAAATCCTTTTCAAATCTTTTATATTTTGCATTTTACCCAATTTTGTATAAGACCAGGAATTTGAATTATAGAATAAGGATATTTCATCACCATCATAAAGCACAATATCTCCAGCAGAAGTAGTCATGTATTTATCGCTTCTTGGAAGTGAAAAACCCAATTCACCTACTTTTTCAAAGTTTCCATAATCTTCAGCATGAATTATAATATCTCCACTTTTCAGTTTGTTCAACAATACCTTTGTGGCAGAATTACTTTCCAATTTCACCTTAAAAACATGCCCATTGACCTTAAGGTTCACCAGATTTGGTCGATCGATTGTCCAGATATATGTTTTTAATTGAATCGATTTGACCTTGGAGGTATCTTTAATATTGACAAAAACATTGTGTTTGCCTTTGGCTAGTGATTTCATGTTGAAACTCACAATTCCCGCATTATCCGTTTTTAAAGAATACTTTTTATATTTTTTACCTGTGAAAACTTTTACAAAGACTTTAATGTTCTTAATAGGTTTTTTAGATTCCTTGTTTTTAACAGTTATCTTGTATTTTCTATTTTCCTTATAATAGCTTGTAATCTTTGGAGCTGAAATTATTAGTTTAGCTTTTGAAATTCTAATCAAACTAGATTTTTTCTTTGATACAAACTTCTTTGAATCTTTAACATTTACAATCACCTTATGACTGCCAACAGTTAAAGCAGACGCATAATATTTTGCAATTCCATTAGAATCACTTGTTACCAGAACATTCTTATATTTTTTGCCAGAATATACCTTTAAAATAAGTTTAACGTTTGAAACAGGTTTTTTAGTCTTGTTGTCAATAACTTTTACATTGAAATATTTGCCTGATGCATAAGTTGTTGATAATTTTGAAGGATTAAGCAAGACTGATTTAGGTTCCGCTGAACTGTTTTTAGTCACTTCTTTTTGTGTACTTTCATTTAAATCAAGATCAGATTCATTAGCTATCTGCGTACTGTCAACTATTGTTGCATTATCCCAAACATCTATTGAACTATTATTTTCAAATGCGTTAACCGCAGAAATACTCAATATCCCTACAACAAAAATCAACAGCAAAGTAATTTTTTTATCCAACAATTTAACCACCACATTATAAGTTAAGAATATCAATGTAAGTTTCTTTAATGAATGTTATCTCTTCATCAGAGTAGTAATCTTCCTCATGAGTATCTAAAGCAAAAATGATTAATTCATATAATACTTTATTTAGCTTCATTCCTTTTGATGTTAAAAAATATTCAGTTTCATTATTGTTAATCTTTTTTTTAATCAGATTGTTTTTTTCCATTGATTTGAGACATCTTGTAAGAGATTTATTGTCCAAATTCGGACGATTTTCCTGAAATTGTTTGAAGTGCTTTTTTCCCAAAAACAAATCCTTTAAAATGTAAAATGTCCATTTATTACTTATTGATTTAATTGCACTGCCCACAATGTTTCTTTCAAATTGATTCCCATACAATTTGTCTTCCAAAACCATGAAAAAATATTTGTCTTTAATAGCTTAATAGTTTTTAGTGGCAAAAATGCCACCTAATGATTTTTTAATAAATCTATAAAATAATAGAACTAGATTGATTTTTTAAAAAAAAGATTGAAAAAAATTAATATAAATAACAAATAAATATTGACATATGAGTGAAAATGCACAATGGGATTCAACATTAACCTTTATTTTTGCAATGATTGGAGTTGCAATAGGCCTTGGAAACATATGGAGATTTAGTTATGTAGTATACTCCAATGGAGGAGGATCTTTTTTTATCCCATATACCTTTGCAATAGCCATTATGGGAATTCCATTTTTGATATTAGAATACGGCATAGGATTCTCATTTAAAAAATCGTTTAGTGAGATTCTTAAATCAATTAATCCCAAATTTGAATATATAGCATGGGTTCTTATTTTCTCAATAGCAATAGTACTAATATATTACATGGTTATAATTAGCTGGGATTTATTCTATCTTTTTAAAAGTTTAACATTCGGTTGGGGAACTGACACAGCAGCATATTTTGTCCAAAATGTTGGAGGAAGCGAAAATCTCAAAAATATTGGCAGATTCTTCATTCCAGTATGCATTGGAGTAGTAATTTCATGGATAATTTTATGGTTTATCTCCCACAGGTCAATTGACAAGGGAATTGGACTTGCTTCAAAGATTTTAATACCTGCAGTATTTATCATAATGGCAATTATCGTTATTTTTGCATTAACACTGCCCGGAGCAAGTATAGGAATCAATGCCCTAATCAACCCAAACTGGAATCTCCTCTGGGACATTAACATGTGGATTGTTGCATTTTCACAAATCATTTTCTCCTTGGGAATAGGTGAAGCCTTGGCGCTAACATATGCATCATATTTATCCGACAATAAAGGCTTAACCGATAACGTATTCCTTGTTGTTGCATCAAACTCCAGCTTTGAAATATTTACTGCATTTGGAGTATTTTCAATCCTAGGATATATGTCAGCAACATCAGGAATCCCATTGGTTCAATTGGTTAGTGAAGGAACCGGATTAATATTTGTGGTATTTCCAAAAATATTCAGTTTAATGGGTGTTGCAGGACGTATTCTTGCACCGTTGTTCTTTTTAGCAGTATTATTTGCAGGGATAAGTTCAGCATTTGCATTCTTTGAACCGATAATAGCTTCAATTTCATCAAAATCCAACATGAGCCGTAAAAAGATAGTGACTATTTTAAGTGTTATAGGATGCTTATGTTCACTGATTTTCACATGCGGAATAAGCAGTTATCTTGTAGGAATTGTAGACGGTTTTGTCAATAAATTCGGAATATTGCTTTTAATCGCAGTCCAATGTGTGATATTCGGATGGTATTATGGTGCCGAAAATGTCATTCCTGTTTTAAATGAAAAATCAAGAATCCACGTTGGCGTTATTTGGACAGCAATCATCAAATACATTCTTCCAGTATTTTTAATAATCATCTGGATAATCGGAATAATTGATCTGTTCATGAATGCCACTCAATTTGAACTACTTGTGGATATGACAATAATCATATTAGTTTTAGCATTATCCACAATATTTTACAGGAAAAAATCACTAGATACAATATAACCATTTAAAATTTTTAACACATCATCAAAATCAATTAATCAATTTTTTAAAAACCCTACAATAAAATAAAAAAAAGAAGGATAAGTAATATCCTTTTTAAAATATTAAAAAAAAATTTATCCGTATTTTTCAATTAATGACTCACCGTGGCCTACAACTATAAGGAACACACCCTCTACAAGTAATGCAACTCCTACAAGTACAGCTATTAAAATCGGTTGTGATGATAAAAATGCTGCAAATACAATAACTAAAATGCCTAAAATCAAAATAATTAATGAATAGAATTTATTTTTACCACCAGCCAAATAGATCATTCCCACTAATCCATATACAGTCATTATAATTCCGATAATGTAAAATTGTAAAGATGTGAGAAATGTTAAAGCATTTAAAGAGAATATAAACAAAATTCCAAATATCAATGAAATTATTCCAAGACCTATGGATAAATATGAATAATAATTACCCAACATCTCTTTAAAAGCAAAGCCCTTACTTATTGCTACTACACCTAAACAAACTAAAGATAAACCAATACATATGGAAAGTAATTCAGATGATAATACTGGACAAATAAACAACAAGATACCTAAGAGTATATATAATAATCCTAAAATTTTTTCCCTATTCACAGTGTCACCTCCTATATTGCAATGATTATAACTTTGATTAAAATATTATTTATAAATACCCATAATTTTTTAATTAACAGACAATCCGACATATATACAAAAATTATAACTAAATGGATGAATATTTATTCATAATACAAATAAAAGATGTGCTGATGAAATCAACATCAAATTTCTTAAGAAATCATTTCCACAGATCCAAAAATGCTTTGAAAAAGAAGGTGCAAAGAATTTCAAGCCAAAGAAGACAAATTCCAGCTTATGCAAGTGATAATCTCACTGTATACAACATTCATAGTGGAGGAATCCATTCACCCTGTGGGAAGCGAATTTTCCAGGAAATCTGAAAATAGAAAAGAGAAATGGAAAATTCTTATGTCCAGTAAAGGACTACCAAAAGGATAATGAAAATACAGTCTGTAAATTATGCATAGCTGAGCAGGCTCCAAACAGATAATGATTATGCAAAAACTTAAAAATTAAAAATTATTGAAAAGGATTAGACTCAAAGAATCATTCAAAAAAAAAAACTAAGACGGATTGCAAGAATAATCAATCTTGCATCCGACATTAAAATGATTAAAATTCAATTATTTATCATTTTTTATAGTCAATAATCGCAAATATCCTTTTGATGCTTGAAAATGCAGTTTCAATAGACGCCATAGAGACACTTAGTTTTTTAATAGGTTTTGTTAATAATTGTCCAAACATAATAAACGCCAATAGAGTTCCTAGCTGTATTTCATTAACTGATAAAAGGTAAACTCCTAAAATATAAATAGTTATATTGCCCATATTTATTAAAAAGGACGTAATAGGCTCCATAACATTAGTAACGTCCCTAGATTTTGTATAATAATCAATTACAGTTTGGTTGATTTTTTTAAACCCTTTTTCATGGAAGGAATCACGATTTGACAGTCCCCTTTCAAAATAGCTCATCAATCGCCCTAACTGTTTTTGATGACCGTCATAATAGTTTTTAGATTTGACATCACATACACAAAAGCAAATAAAATAAATCGGCAATATCACCAGATATATTAAGCTCAGTCTAAACTCTGTCATCATCATCAATACCACTACAAAGACTATCGATAGGATTTGTGCATAAATTTCAGAAATTCTGGAAGAAACGAACTCTCGGATGTTCATCACATCATTGTTTAATCTGGATAGAACAAGACCCTTTGAATTTTCTTGAATGAAACCTGAACCGACAGCATCAAGTTTATCAAATAATTTCATTCTTAAATTACAGGCCACTTTTTCACCTGTAGCTCCCATGATTCTCTTTGGAGGTAATTTAAACAGATGTCCTACAGAAAACAATAACAACAACAAGGCAAGATTAATAGAAATAGCAAAATCGTTAGATGAATTCCAATTAGAACTCAATAAATTAACCGTATTTCCTGCAACTTTAGGGGCATAAGCCATAGCCAATGTGGATAACGTGAGTAAAAACATGGATAATATTACTTTGGTTCTGTCCGCTTTTAATAATTCCTTGAATTTTTTGTTGATGTCTTTTCTTTCAGCCCATATGCCTTTATCCTCTTGAGAGATATCCTCTTCAACAATTTCTATTCTTTTTGGATTAACATTCGGGTTTTTAGATTTTATGATTTTATCTTCGAGATTCAAAACTTCCTCTAAACGCACAGAAGTAGCATATGCGCGTGGCCATCTATCAATTAATGCCGGGATAAACGCCAAGGTACTAATGAAGTATGCAACATATATCAAAATAATAACTGAATCAACTACACTGTCAGTTTCAAAGCCAATGGTAAATCCGGAATTAACCATTGCAAAAATAATCAAAATAACAGCATATAAACCCCATATTAATATTTGCCCAATATAATATTGATTTAAAATATATATAACATTTTTATCATAGGACTTCTCACATGCCCCTTCAAATTCAACCTCATAATCCTGTTTTTTAAATGGAATCTTGTTTGCAATATCATTGATTTTGGATAGGAATAACAGGTTTAGTTTTCCATATGTCTTTTTAGCTCTGAAAAATATTTTTACAATTTGTTTCATTCTCAAAATTAGTATTAAGGCAAGAACACCAAGAAATGCTATGAAGAACATCACAAAAATCTCATCAATCAAAGCTATCTCATACAGAATTGCTATTAATGCAATCGGAATCGTCATTAATTGTCCTAGTATCAACACTATAAATCCCTGTTCTGAGGCCACCCCTCTAGTTGACCTTGTAACTAGCCCGGAAATTTTAAAGTTATCAATTTCCTCATCAGGCAAGTTCATCAGAATATGAAAGATTTTCTCACGGATAGTATATGCTGCCTTTGAAGCTACTCTTGTTGAGATAAAAGAAATGGCATAAATGGCAATCATTGAAATGACTGTATACATTAACATATATAATCCTGATTTTAAAAGCAAGTCAATATTCTGTTCTTTAACTCCAGATAAAGCATCACTGAACAAATCAATTATTTCCATTTGAAAGAAGGTCTGAATGACTATTAATACGAAAATAATCAATATTGTTTTCCATTGGAATTTTAATGCAACACTCAAAAACTTTTTCATAATAATAAATTAGTTTTTGAAATATAAATAGTATCCATAATGCCAAACATGAAAATCTAATATATGCATAGAAGAAAAATTAAATCATTACATTGATTTTTGTTGTGAATCTGGTTCATGACTTCTTTTACAACTAATCATCACTAACATCACCTATTAGCAGAGGAATATCAGGATCATGCAATTTTGGTTCTTTTTGACCAGATGACATCAGCATAGCAGTATAGAAATTATCTAGTAAAAATCGAATCTTGTTTCATAGATTACGAACAAAAAATAGTAAACATAATATAAAAAAATAAATAAAGAACTAACGAACAGAGTTTTTGAATTATGAAAAATATATTTTATTTTTGAATGTCTTCAATTGTAATAATAATTTTTTTAAGCAAATATTTCAAAATGTGAAGTTCTTAGGTGCTGAAATAGTTCAATAATACTGATTCAGTTTCGTAATCAACATCCTGAGCCGATTCAAGCATTTCAAATCCCTTATCAAACAGTGAAACTAATTTTTTTCGTCGGTCATTTTCATCTGTTTTTCTTATGATTAACCGTCTTTTTTCTAAATCATTAAGTTCACGAGTCATCGTTGCTCCATTAACCCTTAAAACAGATGCCATTTTATCCTGTGAAATATTTTGTTCATGACAGAGATTTAATAATATCCAAAACTGGTTTTGATTTATATCCAATTCAGATAAATATTTATCAAAAAAGTTAAGATATTGGCGAGCGGCAAGTCCGAAGAAAAAGCCTATAGGCACATTATCAATTTCATTGTTATCCAATGAATAAATATCCAATATCTCCGATTCAAATTTATCACCATTTTTGTTATTTGAATTTAAATCCATGTGAACACACTCTTATTTAATATATTTATATTCAGATACCTATTTAATTTTTTCATGAAAATATTTTAATTTTTAAATTAATTTAATCAATAAAAATGAACAAAATTAAGATAAAATTAAAATTTACAAAATGAAAACATTAATTAATAAAAAAATAATAAACTAAATATAGAATTAATTAGTAATAATTAATTTCAAATTGAAAGTAAAATTGGTGAGAAAATGAGTTTCGAAGAAAAAAAAAAGATGAATTAAATATTAAAAGAGAAGAAAAAATATTAGAAGTTAATGAGAAAAAAGCCAATGCTAAAATAAAATTTGAAGAAAAAGTATTAGAAAAGAAAAAAGCTAGAAATCAGCAAAAAATAGAATCACATCTGGCTTTAGCAGATGCAAGAATCGAAGATGCCGTGGATGATGCAGACATATCCATTACTATTTTGTCAAATGATGTTCAAGTAGCAATCGAAAACAATGGAGAAGATGCTGACTTAATTCTATTTAAAGCTGACAACATTTTAGAAGAAATATTGTTAAGAACACAATTAAGAATTCAAATAGCTAAAAATGAATTGATTGCAAACCTTCAAGAAGACCTTGACGACACCATAGAAACAATAAATATTGAAGAAAGCATTTCTGAGCTTAAAGATAAAACAGCTACTACAATAACCGCTTTAGAAGGAAAAATTGCAACTGAAAAAGAAGAATTCAATAAAAAATATGGTGAATAATCAATTTCACCATTTATTTTTTCATTTTAAATATTCACAGGAAGAATGCATTACCAACCATATTGACCCTGAATTAAACTGTTGGCGCAACAGTATTGAAATTATCTACTAAAAATTGAAATCTTGTTTCATTCATGGGTGTCTGCCAGAATTGATTTTTGATTTTTAGTCAAAAAAATTTTAGTCTAATTTTTATTATTCTTACTATCAAAAAATCCAATAAAAAGAAAAGAAGAGACTCACTTCCAGTAGATTCAATGTAAAACAACTTATTTATGCTTGAATACCATATTGACCAAACATCCAGTATTACAGATATTGTACGATACCACGACATGTAAATGTTTGCAAGAGATTCGACCTTCTGAAAGATCAATTCAACGATACCCCAGAGAATGCAGCCATTATTTCTAAGTATTATTAAAAATGACCTTAAAAAAAAGGCCTTTGATGAATTCACTAAATTAAATCACGTTGCTATCGATGAAATATTCTTTTAAAATAGTTATAACTGTTGCGGTTTTGTCTTTAAAACAGATGCTTTCTTCAATTACTTACTTTAATAGTATCATCAATGTCTAATTAATACTTTTAAAATTGAAAAGATTTAGAATTTGAAATTTAATTAAAAATCTGAAAATACACTTATTTATACCATAAATAAAAAAAGGAATATTATGAGAAACATTATAGTTGTTGAGTGCATATCAACTGGGAAAAATTTTATAGGTGACATAATCAACAGAGGCTATAATCCTGTTGTGTTGGCTTTAAAAGATTCAGATACCGAAGACGGGAAAAAATTTGGAAAACATGTGAAAGAAGAATATGAGTTGATTCCCTATGAATTTGACATGATTTATGAAAAGGACACTTTTGAGGAAACTCTTGAAGAAGTGCGGAAGTTCAATCCTCTTTTGATTGTTCCGGGTAATGAACGGGGAGTTGTTTTAGCAGCAAAACTGACACATGAATTAGGCCTTTTGGGCAATTCAATCGAAAACCTTGATGCAATGACATTGAAAAATGAAATGCACAACAGATTGGCTGAAAGAGGGCTTCGTTCAATAAAAGGAAAAGTTGTTCATAGTTTAGATGAAGCATTGGAATTTTATGACAGCGAAAACCTAAAAGAAGTTGTTATAAAACCTACATACAGTGCAGGTTCAGCAAGTGTGCGAATTTGTGAAAATAGAAATGAAATGATTAATTCAATCAACCACTTATTTGACAATGTCAATTATTACGGGGACGAAATATCTGAACTTTTAATTCAAGAGAGAATAAACGGTACAGAATACATTGTAAATACTGTAAGTCATAAAGGTATTCCTCGTGTCACTTTGGTCTGGAAATACAACAAAGTCAAAACATCAGAAGGAGCCATTGTCTATGATTCCTGTGAAACTGTAAATGAATTGAGTCTTGGTGAAGCCGAAATGGTGGAATATGCTTATAAAGTTGCCGATGCATTGGAAATTCAATACGGCCCTGTTCATGGAGAATATATGATTGATGAAAAAGGCCCTGTTTTAATTGAAGTCAATTGCCGCCCCTGTGGAGGAGGCATGTCTGCAGAGTTCCTAGACAGAATTTCTGGCCAGCACGAAACAGATAGCATTCTTGATTCCTACTTAAAACCAAAATGTTTCTATGATCAAATGTATAAGAGATACAAATTATATGCTCACGGTACCTTGAAATTCTTCATCACTCCGAAAAACATGAATGTTCGCTCATCCCCAATAGTTAACATTGAAAAAAAATTAAAGGCGTTCCATGAAAGTAGCCTGATAAATGCAACTTATCCGGACATGTTTTTCCATAAAACTGAAGATTTAAATACAGCTGCAGGATATGTCTTCTTGGTTAATGAAAATAAAGACAAAGTGAATCATGATTTAAACTTCTTAAGGGATGTTGAGAGAAATGCATTTTCATTAATTCTAAGTGATGATGCTAAATATCCCGAATTAAAAGATGATGAAACTTATTTAAATGAAATCATTCCTATGATTAAAAAAATTGAAAAACATGGTACAGGACTTTTTGTTACTGACCAATTTGCTGATGATGTTGACACATACCAGATTAGCCAGGAAAAAATCAAGGATTTAAAAGGTAACTTTGATTTTATAGTCATAAATCTCAACAAGAGCATTATAGATAAAAATGAAGCTGAAAAGGTAAAAATTATCTTGGAAGCATTCCTAAAGGTTAAAAGCGGAGGATTCATTTTTGTTCCGAAAAATACATATCAGTTAATGTCAAGCGGACGGAAAGGTATCGAAGCACTTATAAAAGTTTTAGATTATAATATAGAACTTCCCCCTTATCACATTAGTGATATGATAATCGCCTCAAAAGGCAGATGATTTCTCTTAAAAAAAAATGAATAGTGACTAAAATGCCATATGAAAGAAGATATAACCTGCTGAATTCAAAGTTTAAAGAATTGTTCTTTCCAACACTGCTTGCTGCAATAGCCGGCAATTTTGCAATTCTGGCTGATGCATTTATAATCAGTGCCTTTTTAGGTCCGATGAACCTGTCAGTAATTCAAAGTATGGAACCGTTAGTGCAATTTATCAATATGGTTTACTGGCTGATTGGATTTGGAGGCACCATACTTGCCACCAGTGAAAAAGCAAATTTCAATGATAAAACGGCCAATTATATATTTACCCTTTCCCTTATTAGCATAATAGCAATCTCAGTATTGATCATGGTATTGGGTCTGGTGTTTCCGGATGCTTTCCTTCAGATATTATGCAATTCCAGTCAGTTAAAGCCGCTGGTCTTTGAATATTTTAAATATTATCTTCTGGCAATACCATTCATCTGCTTTTTCATTGTTTTAGCCTACTTTGCTAAAATCGATG
>ONQL01000001.1 GCA_900319985.1 uncultured Methanobrevibacter sp.
TATCAGATGTAGAAGATGTGGTAGAAACACTTATCACATACGTAAAAAAGTCTGTGCTTCTTGTGGATTCGGTAAATCCAAAAAACTAAGAAGATACAGCTGGCAAAATAAAAAACCAACTACTAGACAAAGATTAGTATAGGTTGGTAAATGTGAAGATTATTTAATTAATCTTCTTCAAACTACTTTTTTTAGATAACTTTTAACTCACTGCTTGTTTTATATTCTGCTTTTTTCAGATAACTTTATTAACCATTGTGGGTTATAATTAATTTAGGTATAACTAAATTTTTTTAGGAGGTCTACTCATGACTGAACTAAGCGATATAGCTAAAGAAAATGAAGTAAATCTGGAAAATTGCGTTGTTTTTATCAGAGGCAACGATGACATATTAGCTGTAGACATTTCCAATGCTGGAATAAGGCAAAGAAGTGATGATACAATGGGATTCACTTTTTCAATTACTCCAAAACAAGCATTAAAACTTGAAGAATACTTTAATAAATTCACAACAGGTGAAAAATTCTACTTTGATATTTCCCAGACAGGTTACAGGCCAGTATATTATAGGGGCTTGTCTCCAATGACTAAGGAAATCAGCAAAGAGTACGAATCAAAATTCAATATAACATTGTTTGCTCAAAAGGCTATTGTAGAACCTGACGATTCCTATTTTGCTCCAACATGTGACTGTTGTGAGTTTTGCCATATCTGAGGTGATACTATGTTTAATTCAGAAATATCAAATAAGATTACATTAACTAAAAAGAAGTCTGATGAATCTATTGAAATAGACCAAAGAAGAGTTCATATTCGTAAAAACGAAAATGGTTTGATGGGCGTTAGCTATTTGGCGCCAGTATTTGAAATCATGGACTTAGAAAATTTCTTTGATGGTGTTATCGGATCTGAAAATTTAGGCATGGATATTGGGGGAACAGGCGAGTTTACTGTAAGCTTTAGGGGACTTGTTGACGGTAAGGGTAAAAATTTACCTCAAAATCTGGACCATAAAATAATTCTCCTGCAGGAGCCCAAATGTTTGGATCCAAGAGAAAATATTCAGATTGCCGGATTTTCAAAATTTAAGATTAAAGGAAAAATTTCCGATTAATCTTTTTTTTTAAAATTCGTCTTCAACAGCATCCCATAAATCAGTAGCCCAACCTCGATTGCCGTCAATTACCATGTCAAGCAATCTTACTTTTCCGTCTCTGAATCTAAATAATCTGTAGTCTTGTTGTGGTTTTTTAGCAGTGCCTTCTTTATTACAATCAAGGTATATTCCTTCAGAATACTCTTCTTCGAAATTGCCTGCTTTTACAAAATTTCCAACTAGTGAATATCCATTAGTGACGCTTTTATCTAACTTTTCTACAGTTTTTAGCCAACCGCCTTGAGCTCTAAATTTTATGTCGGGATCGATTCTTGTAATTTCTTCTTGCCAATTTATAATCATATTACCAAATCCTTTTTTACTATTAATTTGAATTAATTTTAATTTAAATGATAAGTAAGAGAGCATTTGAAAAGAAATAATATAACAATAGTTATATAATAGTAATTGCAATATAAATTATATATAATTAAAATTCCAAAATTAATAATATAATAATTAATTAAATTTGGGCTTTTATTTATGAATTTATTTGAAAAATTTGGAATTGAAACTGAAAATGAAGAGTTATATAAAATTGCGTTCACTCATACCTCTTATAGTTCTCAACATAGATTGGATTATAGTTATGAACGTTTAGAATTTTTAGGCGATTCCGTTTTAAATTTAATTGTATCTGAGTATCTGTATAATAAATACCCTCATTATGAGGAGGGAGAACTTACTAAATTACGAGCAAACTATGTTTGTCAGAATGCTTTAATTTATTATTCTCATGAACTCGGCTTGAAAGATTATCTTAAAATATCTGTTGAAGAATTAAATTTAACTAAAAATGAGGTCATATCTATTACTGCAGATATTTTTGAGTCATTTTTAGGAGCAATATTCATAGATCAGGGTATGGTTTTTGCAGAGGAGTATATATCAAATGCAATTTTCAAATATATTGATGAAGGAAAAATATTTTTTAAAGATTACAAATCTGCAATGAAAGAATATGGTGATGCAGAAGATATAGAAATTTCCTATGAAGTATTGGAAGAACATGGAGTTCCTCATGATAAAACATTCATAATGGCAATTTATATTGATGGGAGCGAAATGGGTAGAGGTAAAGGTAATAGTAAAAAAGAAGCTGAACAATCAGCTGCCAAAGTGGCTGTTGAAAAATTAGGTGTTTTAGATGAGTGAAGAGTCTGTTGGGTTTGTAAAAACTAAATATTTCAATATTGATGGAGAAATTGAATTAGATAGTGGTAAAACTCTTAAAGAAGTCACTGTTGCTTATGAAACTTATGGTGAGCTAAATAAGGAAAAATCAAATGCAGTTTTAGTCTGTCATGCATTAACTGGTGATGCTCATGCTGCAGGGTGGCATGATGGAGATAAAAAACCTGGCTGGTGGGAAATTGTTATTGGGCCAGGTAAAGCATTGGATACTGAAAAGTATTTTGTTATTTGTTCTAATGTATTGGGAGGCTGTAAAGGAACTACCGGCCCCAGTTCTATCAATCCGGATACAGGAAAACAATATGGTATTAATTTCCCAGTTATCACAATAAAAGACATGGTTGAAGTTCAGAAAAAATTGGTTGATTCGTTAGGTATAGACCAATTATATGCAATTATTGGCGGATCAATGGGAGGAATGCAGGTTCTTCAATGGGTTGTATCTTACCCTCAGATGATGAAAAAAGCAGTTCCGATGGCAACATCCGCAATGTCTTCACCTCAACAAATTGCATTTAATGCTGTAGGTCGCCAATCAATTTTTGCAGATCCTGATTGGCATGACGGAAATTATTATGAATATGGTAAAATTCCAAAAAATGGTCTTTCGATAGCTCGTATGATTGCACATATCACTTATTTAAGTGATGAGTCAATGTACATTAAATTTGGTCGAGATTTGCAGGATAAAGATGAAATAAGTTATGATTTTACAACAGATTTTCAGGTTGAAAGTTATTTAAAACATCAGGGTGAAACTTTTGTAAAAAGATTTGATGCAAATAGCTATTTATATATTACAAAAGCAGTTGATTTATTTGATTTATCTATTAATAATTCATTGATTGATGGTTTTAAGGACATAGAAGCTAAATTAGAAGTAATATCTGTTGATTCTGATTGGTTATATCCAACGGAGCAAAGTACAGAAATTGTAACAGCCTTGAATGCTAATGATGTGGAGGTATCATTTTCTGAAATCAAATCCAATTATGGTCATGATGCATTTTTGCTTGAAAAAGGACAATTGAACTTTATTCTATCAAAATTCCTTGCAAATAATGTTGTCACTGATTTAATGAAAGAAGTGATAGTTACTATTAAAGAAGATGCTGATGTTGTTGATGCCGCTAAATTAATGTTTGATAAGCAGGTTACCCATATTCCGGTTGTAACTGATGATTACAAATTGATTGGAATTGTAACCAGCTGGGATTTATCCAAATCAATTGCAACTAATTCCAACAGATTAAAAGATATCATGACAACTACGGTAAAATACTGTTATTCTGATGATTCAATAGAAACTGTTGCTCGAATGATGAGTAAATTTGATATTTCTTCTCTTCCTGTTGTTGATGAAGATATGAAAGTGTTGGGAATTGTTACAACTGATCAAATTAGTCATTTATTAAGTTAAATTACTTAATTTACTTTTTTTTTTTATATTGATTAAGGAGTTATTACTATTTCTAGGTTAACTAAATTTATTGAGGGTGCTAAAAAGGGTATTCCAATTACGTTCGGTTATGTTCCAATGGGAATTGGTTATGCGGCTATTGCAATGAAAGCTGGTTTCACACCATTGCAAACAATATCCATGTCATTTCTGGTCTATGCTGGTGCAGGTCAGATTATTGCAGCATCCATGGTTCTTAATGGTGCAACTTTAATGGCAATTATATTAACTAATTTTGTAGTTAATTTAAGATATTTTGTAATGTCTACCTGTGTTTTAAATAAAATTGAAGATTCAAATGTGCCACTAAATATTTTAGCAGCTCATGTAACTGTTGACGAGTCCTTTGCAATGTTTTCGTTAAGTCAGGATTCATCAATTTGGATATATTTGGGAATTGCCATAACTGCTTGGTTAAGTTGGTGTTTGGGTGCCGCAATTGGCGTTGTTACTCTAAATTTATTGCCTGTAATAGTAACTAACAGTTTTAATATTTCTTTATATGCATTATTTGTAGCTATTTTAACTCCTGCGGTTAAAGAGAATAAACAGATTGCACTTTTGGTTTTAATAACTGCAGTTTTGAATATTATTTTAAGCCAATTTTTAGGTAATTGGTCTTTAATTGTATCTACTTTGCTAGGGGCAGGAATTGGAATGTACATTGTTGATGATGAATATTTGCTTTCTGGAGATGATTAGATGGATTATGTGAGTTTAGCAATACTTGGTTGTGCTATTGTAACGTTTATTCCTAGGTTAATTCCTGCATTATTCATAGACAAACTGAACTTCAGCCCTAAATTTGAAAAATTTTTGAATTTAATTCCTTATACTGCTTTGGCCGCTTTAATTTGTCCTGGTGTTTTAACTGTAGATAATCAGTTATGGTATATTGGTTTGATAGGTGCTGTTGTTGCGGCGGGTCTTGCTTGGAAAAAAGTGCCGATGGGAGCTATTGTAATATTGACTGTGGTTGTTTTAATAACAGTTTATTCTATCGTACCATTCTTTTAATAAAATGTTTAAACTTTCTTATGGGGGAGGTTATTTTCCAGCTTGATGAATTAAGTATATTTTGATATTTTTCAGTCAGTTCGTCATTTTCGTGTCTTAAATTTATAATGCTTTTTTCTTTATTAATCAAATCTTTATCGTAATCCATTGGAGTATCCTCAGGATTCAAATTGTATAAATGGTTTGCACAATATGAATAAATTATATCAATATGTCTTCTTGTAAAAAGAGGATAATGGGGATTTTCTTTCATTTGACGATAATAAACAACATTCAAGCCATTGAATGGTTTTATTTTATGTATTTTATTAAAAAATGGTAATGCTTGATTATTTATATCTACTTCAGATTCGATATTGAGATAATATGTGATAAAAGGAACATAATTTTCTTTTTTGAATAGTTCAATAACATCTAATCTTGGCATAATCTCTTGAATTATTTCCTGTTCTGCCATTCCTTCAAAAGAATGGGACAGCAATTTAAATAATTGATTTAATATTGCTTTGTAATAATTTAATATGAAAAATTGAGGGTGATTAATCAAAACTTTAGAATGTTTAATTAAAGTAGCCAATACAATGGAGCTGTGAGCTCCTCCGGATGACCCTATGAATAGAATATTTTCATTAATTATCTCCTGATTTTTAATTAACTTTTGCAGTATTAATGATAATGTTTCCAAATACCATTCATTTTTTGTGCCGACGAACCATCCCACTCTTATTTCATCGTCATACAGTATCATTGGATCGGCATAAGCTATATATGATTCATCAAAGTATTTGTACCAGCTCCATCTATCGAAATATGGAGGATTATATGGTTCGCCATTTTCCAAAGTTTTATTTCTCAGGTGTGCTCCTGGACCTGCACAGATTAGATTTTTGTTTTTTGAAGAAAATCGGACAATAAGACAGTAAATGGTGTCATTATAATTGACTTGTAATCCGAAAGGTTCATCTTGAGGAAATTTAAATGAGTCTATTTCATCAAATTTCAATGAAATATTCTTTTTAACAAGGTTACTCATGTTTTTATTTATATTTTCTTTGTCCTTTGCATTCAATTTAAAGTAGTCATTAGTCATTTCAAATCTTCTTTTATTAATTTTTTTTTAATTTAAAAATTTGGATAGTATTGATATAATTAATATTGTAGTTATGTTATATATATATTATATTTTTGACTTGACCAATTGAAAGGGGACGTTATATGTTTCGTGATGAGTGTTTTTTTAAAGATATGCTATTTTTTCATATCATTTCTTTAAATATTCGTTTAAATTTTATTAAAAGGGTATTTGTTTTACTGACTGTTGAATTGAGTTTGATTTTGCATTGTTTTTTTTTTTAATACTTTATTTTCATTTTTTAATTCACGTATGAACTGAATAAATCATATCAATATTTTTTTCTTCTTTATTGTGTTAATGAAATGTTACAAATGTTAAAGATGCATTACTCACTATATAAATATTTCGTTTTATTTTTCACATATTATATTTTATATTTACTTTTTGATTTTTAAATAACTATTAATTAATTATTTTTATATAAAAAACAATAATATAAATATGTTTTAGAATTAATTTTAAAATTTAAAGATTTATTGGATAATTTAATTAGATTAAATTGATTTTATTATAAATAGTAAAGTTTATATACTATGTAATGTAACATTAACATAAGTAATTATATTTTAACATAATTGCTTATGTACTTAAATACTTTTTGCAAAAATGACTTAATTTGTGGATTACAATGAGAACCATGATTAAATATTTAAGACAAGAGCTCAAAATGAGCCAAAAAGAACTGGGAGATAAAGTTGGAGTAACCCGGCAAACCATTAATGCACTGGAAAACGGCAGGTATAATCCATCTTTATTTTTAGCTTATGAAATAACCCAGGTTTTTAATAAAATAATGTTCAAAGGTGATCGAGAGAAATATTTCATTATGGAGGAGATATTTATCTTCGATGATGATTATTATTAGGTGATAAAATGATTTTAGACATATATAAAGATGCGCTAGAGTATTCAGCAAAAGACTGGAAAACACTAGTATTGTTAGGTGTGTTTTTCTTATTCAGTTTCTTATTGCTGCCAATTTTCTTAGTTGCAGGATATAATTATCGAGTTATTAGTAATGCAGTACATGGAATTATCAATGGAAGGGATCCATTGCCTGAAATCAATGATATAGTAGACATGTTTGTAAGTGGTGTTAAGGTTGTAATTGTAATGATTGCATATATGATTGTGCCTGTGATTTTATTCGTAATCTTTGCAATTCTTGCATCTTATTTAAATGGCATGGCTGGAATTGCAATAATGATTATCGGATGTTTAATTACATTGATTGTTGGTGTGATTGCATATGTGATGGCTCAAATGGGATTGTGCCATATGGTATATAACGACGGAGCATTCTCAAAAGCATTTGATTTACATGAAATAAGGGGTGTCATTGAAGAAGTCGGCTGGTTTGAATGTATCATAACTTATTTGGGATTGATTATCATAACAGTTGCCATTGCATTTGTTGTATCTGCTCTTATTGGACTGGTATTCACAGTGTTAGGATTTTCAGGATTTCTGTTCAGTGCTGAGGCTGCTGGCGGAATATTCTTTTTAGGCATGGTGATCAATTGGTTGATATCAATGTTCTTCGTTGGACCATATTTAGGAATATTCAATTCAAGGTCCATTGGATTGTTATACACCATGCAAATATAAGGGGATTGACATGGCAAGCATAACTGATTGTGTCGTTGAAGGATTGAAATATCCTTTCGGCGACATCAAAAAACTTTTGGGATTTGGTGTGCTGTTTGCATTGATGAGTGCATTGTCAACATATATTGGCATCAAGTCATTCGACATTTTCAGAATGTCTGTTCACACTGTTGAAAATGCCAATACTACATTATCACACCTGCCACTTTCACAGTTGCCTGCTGGAGACATGTATCTTGTAGCTGGACTGACAGTCATTAGCTTCATCGTATCGTTATTCATATTCGGATATCAGTATAATATCGTAAATTATTCAATAGACAAAAAAGCAGACCTTCCGGGATTCAGCGATATTGTGGGAATGCTTATCAAAGGGATAAAATATTTCATCGTAGTGTTGGTATATAACATCATTCCTGCAGTCATTTTTGTATGTGGGGCACTAACAAATGATTCATCAGCATTTCTATTGATGACATGTATTTCAGGTCTGTTATTTGTAATTGCATTTTTCTTCCTGATTATGGCATTGAATAATATGGTTGCTTATGATAGCCTTAAAAAAGCGTTTGACATTCGGGAAATAACTGGTTATATTGCAAATCTCGGATGGGGCAAATACATTGGAATAATCGTATTTACGCTTATTGTATACATGATTATCATGTTTGCCGTAAGTTTTGTTTTGGGATTTCTTACTATGGCTTTTAGCATAGCCATTTCAAATCAGGCATTTGTCATATCATTTTTCATTGCAATAATTGAAGGATTGTTCATAGACTCTTATATGAGCCTATTTTTCAATAGAGTGTGTGGATCAGTATATAGAGAATCAATTAAATAGTTTGAATGTTTCAACACATTCTATTTTTTATTTTTTAGTTATTAGGGGGGTTTTTTAATATGGTAGACTACGTTATCGAAACAAATCAGTTGTCAAAAATATATTCCAAAAATAAGGCAGTAAATTCTGTAAATATGCACGTTGAAAAAGGTAAAATATATGGCCTTTTGGGCAAAAACGGGGCTGGAAAAACCACAACAATGTGTATGCTTTTAAATCTGACATATCCAAGCAGCGGAGATATATTTCTATTTGGAAAAAATCCAAAAAGACATTCAAAAGAAATCTATTCAAAAGTCGGGTCAATAATTGAAACTCCGGGATTTTATGAAAATCTGACTGCATATGAAAATTTAAAAGTCATTGCAAAAATAAGGGGAGATTATAACCCATATACTATAAATTCAGTTCTTGAAATGGTTAATCTAGATAATGACAAATCAAAAAAATTCAGGGATTTTTCATTAGGTATGAAGCAGCGTCTGGGAATAGCTGCAGCCATTATGCACAGTCCCGAACTACTGATTCTGGATGAACCTATCAATGGTCTTGACCCTTTTGGAATTAAGGAGATAAGGGTTTTGCTTAAGAGATTGTCCCATGAATTCGGAATAACAATCCTGATTTCATCTCATATTCTAAGTGAAATAGAAAACATTGCAGATGTTATAGGATTCATGGACGATGGAGTTCTTATTGATGAAATTTCAAAAGAGGAATTATATGATAGATTGAACAAATTTGTCGAATTTGAAGTATCGGATATTGAGCTGGCTCTTGATTTATTTAATAAATTGGAGCTTAAGGAAAATGATGATTTTGCAGTTGATGGACATACAATTCGTTTGTACACTCATCTGGAGATGAGGGATAAATTCAATGCATTATTTGTAAAATCAGGAATTGATGTTAAAAAGGTAAATCTATGTGAAGAAAACCTGGAGGAATTTTTCACACGTTTTGTTTCCAATAATTAGGTGATTTGAATGTTTACTTTCATTGAAATGGAATTTTTAAAGCTTAAAAGATCAAGAATATTTTTGTTGAGTATGTTGGGAGCTATTCTTCCTCCCCTTTTGATGTTCATAGCGGTCACTGCCTTTGATGAGGGCGGGGCTTTTGAAGCCTTATTTACTAATGTGAACATGTACATGACTGCGATGTTTGCAGTTTTGATTTTTGCAATAATCATTTCCTACCTTTTTGGAAGAGAATACAATGAACATACTCTAAAGACAATGCTGACAATCCCAATTTCACGCGAAAAATTCCTTGCAAGCAAATACCTCATGTTTTTAGTATGGATAGGAATTTTAACTGTGGTTACAAGTGTATCAACATTGGCATTTGGTTTTGCTGCAGGTCTTGACGGATTCAGCTTAAAGCTGTTTGTGGATAGTTTTGCACAGCTTCTATATGCGAATGTGCTGCTGTTTTTGACATTCTCTCCATTTGTGTTTGTATCATTGTTCATTACAAATATGGTTCCGGCGATGATTGGGGGTGCTGGCTTGGCATTGGTGAATTTGATGGTTTATGGTCAAAACTGGGCACCATTTGTTCCTTGGGTATCTCCATATCTGATAGCATCCGGAGAAATAGCAGAGTATGGTGCAAGTATCACAGTCTCTTATGCTATTATTTTAGTTACTTTCGTAATTGGGCTTGCAATTTCATATATTTACTTTAAAAGAGCTGATGTTTCACTTTAGCATTAATTATCAAATGGTCTTTCCAAAGGTTTTAATAATCCTTAGATTGATATTGATTAATAGGATGTGATTATAGTGAATGATTTTGAAAATCAAAAATTCTGTCAATCTTGTGCAATGCCGTTGACCGATGAACTTTTCGGAACTAATGTAGACGGTACAAAGAATGAAGACTACTGCATATACTGCTTCAAGGATGGGGAATTCACCTCTGACATGTCAATGGAAGAGATGATGAATTTCTGCATAGATAAGATGGTTGAAGTTCACCCAGAGATTGATAAGGCTGAAGCTTCAGCAATGATGAATGAAGTAGTTCCTAAATTGAAAAGATGGGCAAACGACTAATTTCCCATCGTCACTTCTTTTTTTTTGATTTAATTTCCAATTCTTTTTTTATATTTCAAAAGATATATAATGTAAAAAATAGTATATATTAAAAGGGAGTTTAAAAATGAAACTGTGGAATCCAATAGCTTTTTTCATAAGTCTTATAATGAGTATAGTAATGCCGTTGATTTTTGCAACACCGATGGGAATGCCTGTAGATATATGCTTTTTAATGTGGCCGATTCGTTGGGTTGTCGCTTATTTTATTGTTAATCTTATTGTTCATCCGTTATCTCTTAAATTGGCAGGAAAGGTATTTGGCTTTAGATTAGGCATGAAAACAGGTTTGTGGAACCCGCTGGCATTTTTCATAAGTTTGATTATGAGTTTTATTATGCCTTTGATATTCGGAGTTCCTATTGGACAATTGCCTGTGGATGTGCTGTTCTATATGTGGCCTATCAGATGGATTGTAGCTTACTTAATCGTAAGTCAGATTGTAAATCCTTTGGCATTCAAATTAGCAGGAAAGGTATTCGGATTTAATCCGATGAATCACTAGATTTATCTAGATGTAAAAATACCATAAACTCTTCAAAGTCGTGGATGAATTGCATAAATGGGATTGAGATACTTTCAAATGCTTCTTCTTTAAATTTAAATATTATTGTAATTAAATTACTATATAACAATCACATAATGATTGTTGAACCGATGGTTCTGCGGGGATTGCCTAGAAAAGACTCAATTAACCCATTGAGCAAAAAACAAAATCTAGGAATCCTCATCTTCTACAAGGTGAGGTTGTTCAATAACATTTAAATTTAGATATAATCTTTAGGAGAAATTTGATAATATGTGTTCAATAGTGGGTTTGCAGGGTAACGTTAATGCGGAAGATATTGTAAAAATGTTAAAGGTCTCTAAAAACAGAGGACCCGATTCATCAGGAGTTTATCTGGATAAAATTTATGAAAACATTAATCTGGATGAATTTGATTATGATGACGCCTGTCAAATAGCTTTTGGACATAATTTGCTTTCCATTTATGATTCTGATGCTAGAATGTCAAAGCCTCAACCGGTTTCAAATGGGAATCTTGTTCTGGTTTTCAATGGGGAGCTTTATAATTTCAATACTCTCAAAAACTTCCTGTCAAGAGTTGGGGTGGATGCAGAAATAACATCAGATGCAGATGTCCTTCTTTATTTGATTGATTTTTATGCTGAAAAGCTTGATCTTCTCAAGGCGGTTCAAGCAGCAATCAGACTGATTGATGGAGATTATGCCTTTGCAGTCTGGGACTCACAAAACCTTGCAATCGCAAGGGATCCTTTGGGAGTAAAGCCATTATTCTATTCACAAAACGATGAAATGAAAGGATTTGCATCAGCAAAGCAATCCCTAAAGGAAGTGGGTTTTACTGACATCAGCACTTTGAAACCCGAACACATACTTTATAACTGGCAGGACATATCTCCGGCACAGCCTCTTTATGAAAAGGTCTTCGAAGGAGATGTTGCTAAAATAGACAAGATTTTAAGATTAAGTGTTGTTAAAAGAATTGAAGGATTGTCTGAGATAGGAGTAATATTTTCAGGTGGTCTTGACAGCTCATATCTTGCATTGCTTTTAAAAGAAATATCTGAAAACATTCCTCTAAAAATCAAATTGTATGCAGTGGGTGTCGAAGGATCAAAAGATGTCGAAGCTGCAATCTATGCATCAAAATTCCTTAACTTGGATTTGGAAATATTTGAAGTTACAGAAGATGCAGTGCGTGAGGCTCTGCCAAGTGTGGTCAAGGCAATAGGTGATGATAATCTAATGAAGGTAGGTGTTGGCCTTACAACTTACTTTGCAACTAAAATGGTGGCTCGTGATGGATTGAAGGTAGCTATTTCAGGTCAGGGTGCGGATGAGCTCTTTGGAGGATATAAAAGATATGTTCAAAGTTTCATCGACGGAACCTTGAACTATGATTTGAGGGTGGACATGTCAAACATGTATCATGTCAACCTTGAGCGTGATGATGCATGCTCAATGCTTAATTCAGTAGAGTTGAGATTACCGTTTTTGGATAAGAAACTGGTTGAACTGGTTTTAAATATTCCTGACAACAAGAAAATAGTTTCAATGCATGATGATATGAGAAAAAGCATATTGAGGAAATTGGCTTTTGAAGAGGGCCTTGATTATGAGATAGCTTACAGGCCTAAAAAGGCAGCCCAATATGGAACTGGCATTGACAAGATACTGCGAAAGAAGATTACAAAAGATACGGATATTTCAGAATATCTGGAATAACTTTCACTTTTTTTTCTAAAAAATCAATTTTTTTATTCATATTCAATTTTAAAATCTTTAACTTTATTAATATCAAAAAACATAATAGATATATTATTAATTATTAGGAGTTTATATTCATGACAATCGAAAAAGATGCTGAAGACATTATAGAAAAATTCTCAAAAATCTTAGAAGATATTCCTGATTCAGATGAAACATGGTATATCACAGATAATTTAAATTTAACACGTAAAGATGAATCTCACGAGAAAAATCCTGAAAAAATATTGAGGAATGCAAGGATTGATAAGGAAGGAAATCTTGTAGTGAAAAGAGCAGATTGGACTAATTAAGAGTGATTTTTATGAGAATAAATTTAGTTCTAGAACTTTTAGATGTTCCTGGACAGCTAGTTAAAATATTGGAACCAATTAGTATGCTTGGTGCTAATCTAATAACTATTATTCATAAAAGGGACTATAAAAGTGACAATGGTAAAGTTCCGGTTCAGCTCACATTGGAGGGTGAACAGGAAAGCCTTAAAAAGGTAGTAAACAGATTTGAAGAGTTAGGATTTACCATTATTGAAATGGATGGGGTAATTAAAAAGGAAAAAATCACCACCATTCTCTTTGGCCACATCGTTGACCAGGATTTAAAGGACACTATGGACAGAATCAACGATCTTGAAAGTGCTAATATAGTAGGTTTTGACATTAAGTTGGATGGGGAAGAAAAATCCACAGCACTGATTAACATAGAAGCTGATGTGGGTAACAAACAGATAGTATTCGATAGAATTGAAGAAATTGCCGGAGAGAAAAATTTACTTGTGATTAATGAAGTTTAAGTGATTATTATGGATGAATGTAAAGTCATTATTATGGGATTTGGTTCAGTGGGCCAAGGTGTTGCAGATGCACTTTCCATGAAAAAAGATTTGATTAAAGATAAAACAGGAGTCAGTGTAAAAATTGTTGCTGCAGCCGACTCATCTTCATCTGCAATTTCACAAGATGGATTGGATGAAGAGTTACTTGTTAAAACTAAAAAAGAAGAAGGAAAATTATCTGCATATCCTGAGTTCGGGTCTGAAAAATGTGGTGTGGATGTTTTAGATGCTGTTGAATATGATTGTCTTATAGAAGCAACTCCTACAAATATTGTTGATGCAGAACCTGCACTTTCATTAACTTTTAAAGCGTTCGAACAGGGAAAAGATGTAGTGACATCAAATAAAGGGCATTTGGCTCTTAAATTCAGAGAAGTTATTGGAGCTGCTGAAAAAGCAGGTGTTGAATTTATGTATGAAGCAAGTGTCGGTGGATCTATGCCTATCATTAATTTTGCAAAAGATACACTTGCATCCTGCAGTATAGAATCAGTTAAGGGTATTTTAAACGGTACTACAAATTATATTTTATCAAGAATGACTTCTGAAGGTTCAGATTATGAAGTTATATTGAAGGAATCGCAGGAATTGGGTATTGCTGAAACCGATCCGACACAAGATGTGGAAGGTATTGATGCTGCCTGTAAAACTGTAATTCTTGCAAATTCTCTTTTGGGAATTGATGCAACATACAGCGATGTAAAAGTTGTAGGAATTTCAAATATCAATTCACATGCTATCGAGCTTGCTAAAAAGGATGATTATTTAATCAAACTGATAGCTGAAGTGTCTCATGACAATTTACAGGTATCTCCTCGTTTAGTTAAACGTGGAAGTTCTTACGATGTAAGTGGGACTTTAAATATGGCTACAATCAAAACAGATTTGGCCGATGAAGTGTCTGTAATTGGACTTGGAGCAGGTTCCCTTGAAACTGCTTCTGCGATGTTGACTGATTTAATTAGTATTTTGAAAAATAAAAACTAATTAAATATTTTTTTTACTTTTTTTGATGATAATATGAAATATGTAATTTTTATCCCTGACGGGTCAAGCGATTATCCTGTAGATGAATTAGATGGAAAAACTCCTTTGATGGTGGCAAATACACCTAATATTGATAAATTGGCTAAAAATGGATTTGGCGGTTTTACAAATAATGTTCCTGAGCAGTATACTCCTGGATCTGACGTTGCCAATATGAGTATTTTTGGATTCAATCCTGCAGATTACTATACTGGCCGTGGACCATTGGAAGCTGGTAGTGAAGGCATTCCAACAAAACCTGAAGATGTGATATTCAGATGTAATACCATATATAGCGAAAGTGACTCTATGGATGATTTCAATGCGGGTCACATCACCACTGAGGAAGCGGATGTGTTGATGAAAGGTTTAAATGATTATTTCACTGAAAAATATTCTGATTTTAAAGGGAAATTCTACACTGGCGTAAGCTACAGACATCTCTTTATATATTCCTGTGACAGCGTAGAGGATGCTGAAATTTTATCAGGTATCAAAACAATGCCGCCTCATGACATTTCCGGTGAAAAATTGGCTGATAATATGTTCGGAGATTGTGAACTTGCTCAGGAAATCCAAAGCATAATGTTTGAAGCAAGAAAATACCTTGAAAACCATGAAATTAATCAGAAAAGAGAAATACCTGCAAATATGGTATGGTTATGGGGACAAGGTGTAACTCCAAGCTTACCTAATTTCGAAAAAACTTATGGAATCACCGCTTCAGTAATCACCGGTGTGGACTTGCTTAAAGGTATTGGAAACTTTGCAGGCATGAATATTATTGACGTTCCTGGTGCTACTGGATACTTCGACACAGATTATGAAGCTAAGGGAAGATATGGTATTGAAGCTTTAAAGGAAACAGATTTATTGCTGATTCATATTGAGGCTCCTGATGAAGCGGGACATGCTCAAAATACTACTGAAAAAGTCAAGGCAATTGAAAGAATTGATGAATTCATTGTCGGACCGATTATTGAAAGTTTGGAAGGTCAGCCTTACAGGGGAGCAATTTTGCCGGATCATCCAACACCAATCAGTGTTGGAACTCACACTCGCGATAATGTCCCTATAGTAATCTTTGATTCACAGCGTGATGGTGATGAATGTGAATCATTCGATGAAGAGGGTGTTAAAAAAGGTTCACTTGAATTTAGGGAAGGTCATTTCCTGGTTCAAAGATTGATTGATGGAGACTATTAAATGAAAGTTATTTTAGTAAACGGAAGCCCAAATAAAAAGGGCTGCACATATACTGCACTTACATATGTTGAGGAAACTTTAAAAGATGCAGGCATTGAAACAGAAATATTCTGGATAGGTACAAAACCGATTATAGGATGTATTGCATGCATGAAATGCCGTGAGAAAGGCAAATGTACCTTTGATAATGATGTGGTTAATGAATTCACCAAAAAGGCAGAAGAAGCTGATGGATTCATATTTGGTTCGCCGGTATATTATGCTGGAGCAACCGGAGCAATAACTTCCTTTTTGGACAGGGTATTTTACTCAAATTCACAGGGCACTGGCCTTGAAGCGTTCAAGCACAAGCCTGCTTCCGTAATATGTTCTGCAAGAAGGGGAGGAACAACTGCAACCTATGACCAGTTGAATAAGTATTTGGGAATTTCACAAATGCCTATTATTTCATCATTCTATTGGAATATGGTTCATGGAAACACTCCTGAAGAGGTTAAACAGGACTTGGAAGGAATTGCGACTATGAGGCAGCTTGGAATGAATATGGCATTTTTCTTAAAGTGTATTGAAGCAGGTAAAAAAGAAGGTTTAACTCCAAAAGAAGAACCAAAAGTTGCTTTTAATTTCATAAGATAAGTTATGAATGTATTTAAAACTCCTGAAGGATATTTATATTCTAATAAGGCATTATTCTACCTGTTCATTCCACTATTGGTAGAATATGCTTTGGAATTTTTTGTTGGTCTGGCAGATTCTATGATGGTTGCTTCATTGGGTGAAGCAGCAATCTCAGGAGTTTCTTTAGTTGATTTTTTAATGCAACTGCTTATTTTTTCTTTTTCAGCCTTGGCAACAGGAGGTGCTGTTGTTGCAGGCCAATATTTAGGTGACAAGCAGTATAAAAAAGCTCGAAATGCCTCCACTCAGCTTGTCTGGTTTTCTACTATTTTATCATTTGCATTAATGATTCTGGTTGTTATTTTAAGGCAAATTCTAATTGGAATGCTTTTTGGGCAGATTGAAATGGATGTGTGGCATAATGCCGAAGTCTATCTGTATATTGTTGCTCTGTCCATTCCATTTATTGCAATATATAATGCTGGAGCAGCAATTTTTAGAACGACCAATGATGCATTGCTTCCTATGAAAATAATGTTGATTTGTGATGTTTTAAATGTTGTTGGAAATGCCTTCTGCATTTATTATTTGGGTTGGGATGTCCGTGGCGTAGCTATTCCGACAGTCATTTCAAGAATGTTGGCTGCAGTTGCAATAATATACTTTGTTGTCGATGAAAATTATGAATTGCACATCAAAAGGACTTTAAGGCATAAATTTGATGCAGTTATCCTTAAAAAAGTTTTAAAGGTCGGAATTCCCTATGGAATAGAGAATGGACTGTTTCAATTTGGTCGTGTCCTGGTTTTAAGTCTTGTTTCAACATTCGGAACAATGGCAATAGCTGCAAATTCTGTTGGGTATTCCATTGGAATATTTTCAGTTTTGCCAGGTTTTGCAATTAATTTGGGCCTTACTGCAATAATATCAAATTGTGTTGGTGCAAACGATTACGAGCAGGCAAGGTATTATAACAGAAAATGTTTGGTAATTGTTTTTGTTTCACATATTCTAATTAATTTGGTAATTTTTGCGATATTGCCTTTGGTTTTAAACATTTACGATTTATCTGCTCAAACCGCTGAAATGACAACTGAAATGGTGGTTTGGCATGGAATTTTTGCAATAATCATCTGGCCGTTATCATTTACACTACCTGCAACATTCAGAGGTGCTGGCGATTCAAAATCAGTAATGTATATTAGTCTTGCAGTAATGTTCACTTGCAGAATCGCTCTTTCATATGTTATTGCCGGGTGGATGGGAATTGGTGTGTTCGGAACATGGATTGCAATGTTTATAGACTGGTATGTGCGCGCAGGAATTTACGTTTACAGATACTTTTCAGATAAATGGACAAACTACAGGGTGGTTTGATGGTGGAAATTATTTACAAGGAAATTCATGAATTCAAAAGAAAGGATTTGCAGGATTTGTTCTTGTAAGTTGAATGTTCTTCAGGTCATTTTCCCGTAAAACTTCAAATAGCAATGAAAAACTTCAAAACGGTAATTTCCGCATGGAATGGGGAGAAACTGGTTGGAATGATATATGCTATGGATGACGGATTCATGACTGCATAATTCATTACTTGCTGGTCAATCCAGAATATCAGGATATTGGAATAGGAAAACATTTAGTGGATGAAGTGAAAGATATCTACAAGGATTATTTGAGAATAGTCGTTGTGGGCTATGATGATGAAATTGGATTTTATAAAAGTTGTGGCTTTGAAAAGGCGGATGATGCCAGCCCACTTTTCATCACGGATTTGTAGACATGAGGTGTAATGATGATTGAAAATGAGGATATATTCAATAAGATAGTTGGTATGGTAAATTTAAACGATGCACATTTTAAAGTGATTTTGGACAATCAGAATCTGATTTTAAAAAATCAGGAACTTTTATTTAAGGAATTCGAAAAAATCAATGAAAGATTGGATAAACTGGAAGAGTAGATGCTATATGGTTCTGTTTAGAGGAGATATCAAGTGCAAAAGCTTGCAGAGAAGAACATCAATCAGCGTTATATTGCCTTGCGACAATATTCATTTTTTGCAGGATAGCGAAGAAATAGTGCCTCAACCATATAAAACATTGTATCTTCTTCATGGATTGTATGGCAGTGATGACATATTTCTTGCAAACACTTCCATTCAGAAATTTGCAGAGGATAACGGGATAGCCATTGTCATTCCATGTGGAGAAAATAGCTTTTACGTTGATGATGAAAAGTCACATAGGTTCTATGGAGAATATGTCGGCAGGGAATTGCTTGACATCACAAGGAATATTTTTCCGTTGTCTGATAAAAGGGAAGACACTTTCATTGCAGGTTTTTCCATGGGAGGCTATGGAGCTATCCGAAATGGACTTAAATATTCCCAAAACTTTTCAAAAATAGGCATGATTTCTGCAGCATTGATTACTGATGATATTGTCAATTATTCCGATGATTCAAATGTGCTCCGCTCAAGGTCATTTTACGAATCAATTTTTGGCAATTTGGATGAATTGAAGGGTTCAGATATGAATCCCAAATCATTAATTGAAAACTGCAGCAACATTCCGGATATTTTCATGGCTTGTGGGGTGGATGATTTTTTATATCCTAAAAATGTTGATTTTTATGAGTTTTTAAAGTCAAGAGATATTGATGCTGAGTTTGTTGAGGCTCCAGGCGAGCACACCTGGGAATTTTGTGATGAACACATTAAGGAGTTTATAAAAACATTAATAAGGTGATAATACTATGGTTAAATTATGTCCTAAATGCGGTGCTTCATTGTCTGATGTGGGTGGAGGTTATCTGTGCCCTGAATGTGGTGGAGGAATGTTTAATGATGATGAAGTCATAATTCCCCGTTGTCCTTCATGCGGTGATGAGCTGGGAGATTTGAGGGATTCTTATTACTGTTACAATTGTTCTAGGTCCGTCAGTAAAGACAGTGCAGATCTTGGTGGAAATTCCAGCTTTGATAATTATGATTTCAATGAACCTGATTATGATTCGATGGTGAATAATGGTGATGAAATTTGTCTTAATTGTACTTTTTGGAGTGTAAGTCCCTATGGTGCATCCTATGGGATGGTTTGCAGAAAGGGACAGTTCACCAATGGTCCTGGCGATTCATGCGGATATTTTACACCTGAAAGTCACTTCGCCAGTTACGGAAATGATGGGCAATATCAGTTTGATGAAACCGGAAGGTCCATTTCAAATAAATTGTATCACTGGAAAAATAATCGATGATGACAATTTTGACTTAAATTTTTATATTATTAATTACTAAAATTATAATTGATTAATTAATTAAGGAGAGGATTTTTCTGACAAAGTATATTATTATAACTGGTGGGGTAGTTAGTTCCATAGGCAAGGGTATTACTTCTGCATCTATGGGTAGGATTTTAAGATCTTATGGTTTAAAAGTTTCAGCAATTAAAATAGATCCTTATTTAAATTGGGATTCTGGAACACTCAATCCATATCAGCATGGTGAAGTATTCGTAACTCATGATGGGATGGAAACTGACCTTGATCTTGGTCATTACGAAAGATTTTTGGATGTTGAACTTGATGGAATGGCTAATATTACTACTGGTAAAGTCTATGAATCTGTCATTGCAAAAGAAAGAGAAGGTGGATACCTGGGTGAATGTGTACAGGTTATTCCACATATCACTAATCGTATAAAAGAAATGATTAGACTTAACTCTGAAAGTGCAGATTATGATGTGGTTTTAGTTGAACTAGGTGGTACTGTCGGAGATATTGAAAGCCAACCTTTCCTTGAAGCTTTAAGACAACTCAGAAATGAGGAAGGACGTGAAAACGTCATGTTTGTCCATGTTACATTTATTCCCTACCTAAATGCAGCTGGAGAATTCAAAACCAAACCAACTCAACATTCCACTAAAGAATTAAGAAGTGTCGGAATAAATCCTGATGTTATTGTATGCAGATCCCAAGAGCACATTGATGATGCATTGCTTGGAAAAGTAGCTCATTTCTGTGACGTGGACGTCAATGCGGTAGTGAACACTCCTGATGCAGGTACAATCTATGAAGTGCCTTTGGTTTTGGAAGATAAAAACATCGGTGAGTTCATTGTAAATAGAATAGGTTTGGATGTTGAACCTGATTCATCAAAATTGGATGAATGGAAAAAGATTGTTGAATCTATTAAAACTGCCGAACCTGAAGTTACAATAGGCATTGTTGGAAAATATGTGGAATTGGAAGATTCATACATTAGTATTCGTGAATCATTACTTCACGCAGCAGCAAGCGTCGGCGTAAAGGCCAATATCGAATACTTGAGTTCCGATGTTGAAAAGTTAGATGAAAAAGTCCTTAAAGGATTTGATGGTATCCTGATTCCTGGAGGATTTGGAGAACGTGGTTTTGAAGGTAAATTGGATGCAATAGATTATGCAATTGAAAATGATGTTCCTTTATTTGGAATATGTCTTGGAATGCAGTCCATGGTTACTCAATTTGCAAGAAGAAATGGTTATCCTAATGCAAATAGCTCCGAATTTGATGACAATTTAGAGTTCCCTGTAATCGACATGATGGAGGAACAAAAGAAAATCAAAAACATGGGAGGAACAATGCGTTTAGGTTCATATGACTGTAAAATTATTGAAGGAACCAAAACTTATGATGCTTACGGTGAAAGTGACATTGAAGAACGTCACAGGCACAGATATGAATTCAACAATGATTTCAGAAAGGATTTGCAGGATAAGGGTTTAATCATATCTGGTACAAGTCCTGATGACTTTTTAGTTGAAATTGTTGAACTTCCAAATCATCCATGGGCTATAGGTTGTCAATTCCATCCTGAATTTAAGTCAAGACCTAACAGACCTCATCCATTATTTAAATCATTTTTAGAAGCTATTTCTGAGTTTTCTAAAAATTAGATTTTTTCTTTTTTTATATAATTTTACATTTTAAAATCATTTTAACGAGATTATTTTCTATCTAATTAATATTATATTAGGTATTATAATATAATCATGAATTTTAGTCTAATATTTTTGTTTCAAATATTAATCACAGTATTATTTTGCATTATAAGCGTAATTTTTGATGTTAGGGAGGGAATTGTTCCCAATTGGCTAACTGTTTGTCTTCTGATTTTTGGTCTGGTATCGAATTTAATTTTATCAATATTTTCTTCTAACATTAAATACATTCTAGCTTCAATAATTTCAGCAGTTATAACCTATGCTATCACATATATGATGTGGCAATTAAATATATGGGGTGGTGGTGATGTAAAATTATTCACTGGAATTGCTTCAGTCATACCATTTGGTCTTAATGTTGATTTTTTACATATTTTTCCGGAACTGTCAGTGTATCCGTTTTCATTCAGTGTTGTATTGAACAGTATTTTGGTGTCATTTCCTTTTTTAATGATTTTTCTAATTTATTTGATTATCAAAAATAATGTTTTTAAGGACAATAAGGATTTTCTGTTCAACATGTTTAATTTCAGCAGTATAAATTATATAATTGAATCGACATTCAATAAGATGGTCCCTGTCAGTGACATAAAGGAAGGGGCAATAGTAAATGAATATTACTTTAACAACCAATATGTATGTGATTTAATCAATGAGAATGATGGCAATCTGAAGATTTATAAAAATGATGGAAAGGACACATATTTCGATTATTATTTTAAATCGCAGAGTGCAGGTGGCATTACAGAAAAGGAAATGTATCTGTTAAGGATAATGAGTGCTCAGGGATTTATTTCAGATGAAATTTCCGTTAAGATTTCATTTCCATTCACTCCATCAATTCTTTTTGGCTTGCTGATTGCCGTTGTTTATGGGGATATAATAATGTTGGTTACAAAAAATATTTTTTTGGTGGTTTGAGTGATTAAAGAGAATTCGGGCCAAGTTTCATTGGAGTATCTTTTGATTTTTGTAGTTTCGCTGATTATTCTGATTGCCTTCACTATGCCTTTGGTAAATCAAAGCATCAAGGCCTCAATGGATGTATCAGATTCTTTAAAAATCAAGTCAGACATGTCCAAAATTGCTTTAGCTATCAAAACGGTTTATGGCGAAGGTCAGGGGTCAAGACAAACCGTAAACATATATTCCACATATCCATTCAAAGTCAATGTGGGAAGCGATTATTTGTCGTGCAATGTTCATCTTAAGGATAGCACAAATAAGCATATTGAAGTTCCATCAAAATCAAATTTAAAATCAACGTCAATTAGCCTTAAAAAAGGTACAAATATAGTTACTGTTGAATGGCCTGTAGGTGGTGAAAATATGTTAATATCAACTTGAGAGTATATATTCTTTACAAAAGTTATTTATAATATCCTTTTTTAAATATTATGTATACTAGTTATGTGACGTGTGAATTATGGATATTATTACTACAATTATTTATATCATATTATTTATTATAATGATGTTATTCGTCTTTTCAATTGGTATGATTAGAAAATACATGCCAAGAAAGGAAGCTCTTTTGGTTATTCTTGTAGCTTTTTTAATCGGATCAATAGGGGGTGCATTTTTCCTAGAACCTATTTATAAGGAAGTTCCGGGGGTTTTGAATACTGTTGAAAGGAGCATGCCCAATAATGAAGAGACTTTATATCTTGATTTATCTTCTTCCAATGATTTAAATGAATTGGAAAATGCCTTGTCCAATACCAAAGGTTTCAAATCATATTCTGAGGATAGTATCTCGATAACCCTGTGGAGTTTCAATGATGCTGAACTGTCTTACTTCAAAGATATAGTTCGCAATCTAGATGAAAATTATAAGAATTATACTGTAGACCCTTCAGGAAAAATAACAATTGAAATTCCAGATAACTATTCAGCTACTAAGGCTTTGAAATCTTTTTCAGATTGGTATAAATTGGTTTATGGCGATTCATTATCCTATGCTCAAGTACATTCAAAATTAGTCATTGATGCTTCTCATTTGGATGATTTTAAAAAGGTTTTACTTGAGAGAGGTATTGTTGCAAGCAAAATGGAAGGGCCAATTCAAGACAGTTTAAATTCCACAAATGCATCCATGGTTTCAGACACTACTTTCGTATTGATTACTGGTGGAATTGGAGTTGTGGTCGCAATAATGGGAATCTACTTCGATTCAATAGTGGTTTATTATAGAAGACTTAGAAAATTCATGAAAACTAAACGCAGACGGTAATCCTATGAATGCTGCAATTTTATTTTCCGGTGGAAAAGATAGTACAATGGCATTGTATTATGCTTTAAAAGAGAAGGAAGATGTCAAATATCTTCTTTCCATGAAATCCATCAATGATGAATCATACATGTTTCATGTTCCAAATATTCATGTAACTGATTTGCTTGCAGAAGCGTTGGATATTCCGATAATTTCTGCTGTGACTGAAGGTGTTAAGGAAGAGGAACTTGAAGATTTGAAAAGAGAATTTGAAAATCTTAAAAGTTTGGGTGTTGAAGCTATATATGCTGGAGCACTTTATTCAGTTTATCAGAAATCAAGAATTGAAAAATTAGGTCGAGAAGTTGGACTGAAAATAATTTCACCTTACTGGCATGTTGATGAATTGGATTATATGAGAGAAGTTGTCTCACTTGGTTTTAAGGTTATTATTTCCGGCGTTGCCGCCTGGGGTTTGGATGAGTCCTGGTTAGGCCGTGTCATTGATGATGAAGCTATTGATGAACTGGTTGATTTGAGTGAAAAGTATCATATTAATATTGCTTTTGAAGGTGGCGAAGCTGAAACTTTGGCTATAGATGGACCTATTTTCAAAAAACGGTTAAAGATATTAAAAGATAGAAAAGAATGGCATCTCGACAGTGGTGTTTATATTATAGAGGATGCAATTCTTGAAGATAAGTAATTAAAGATTAATTTCATCTAAAAATTCATTTATTTTTTCCTGATAACTTTCAAAATCGCTTTCATTGATAATGATTTTATCTGAAAGTGCGATTACATTGCCGATACCGAAGTCCAATTCCATTTGATCTCTTTTTAAAAAGTCATTGTAATCTTTGGAATCATCTTCCCTCATTCTATTTTGCAATCTTTTAAAACGCAAGGTTGGGTTTGCAAAAATTGAGAGGATTATGAAATTATCGAAGTTCTCTTTGAACATTTCTACTTCATGGTGGCTTCTGATGCCTTCTACAATGATTGCATTTTCATTTCCTTCTTTTTGGAGTTGCTTGATTTTTTTAATGGTTAACTCTGAAACTATGTATTCGCCATGCTCTTTTCTCAAGTTGGTTGCAGTTTCTTTAGTGCTTTCTCCTCTTTTTTTAGCTTCCTCTCTAATTATGTCTCCCATACTTACAATTATAGCTCCTTTTTCGTTTGCTGTTTCAGAAACTAAACTTTTTCCAGACCCAGGTAATCCTGAAATTCCCATAACTTGCATTTATATTCACTCTTTTATTTTTATTTGTTGTAATGATTCTTCAAGGTTTTCTTCATTATCAAATTCATTGACCATTTCAATTAAGAATTTTTTATCTTGGGTTTTTAAGTCTTCAGCAATTTTTGTCATGTATGGTATTGCCCTTACAATATTGTCCATAATTGATATGTCTGACATTTTTGATGTTCTTGAAAGCGGATTTAAGTCGATTGTTATGATGTTTTTTCCTGATTTTTTTAATATTTCTGCCCGGTCACCATCTTCAAGAGGTACAAGAACAGTATCTGAGGAATAAATTCCGGTTTTGCTTGCAGAGGCCCTATTGTTTTTAATGTCATCAATGTATTCAATATCATCATCAAGATGTCCCAAAATATCTTTATATCCATGATCCTTGTATAGTTTTGTTAACAATCTCACTCTTTCATCAGTTCTGTAAAATAAGTTGATTTCTATCTTGGCATCGATTGCATGGGCTAAATCTATAATCTCATCACAGGCAAGCGCACTTGCATTTCCATTAACTGAAATAACTGGATTTTTTGATAAAAGTAAAGCCGCAACGGCAACAAACATTGCTCTTTTTGCAGGAAATGTTGTCTTTTCTCCAATTAGGTAATCAAAGGCTTCTCCTCTTCCATGAGCAATCATTCCTGAATCTGCAAGATATCCCTTCTGGGATGCCTTAACTATCTTATCTCTTAAAAGCAATGATTCATATCTTGGGTGAGATTTTGGTATCATGTTATCATCTATTTTAAATCAATTTTCATCTGAGCTAGATATCCTAAGAATGTAGTTACTAATAAGGTTATTATGGCCATTGAAGTGATATTCAAGTGATAATAAGGGAAAATTAATCTTGCATTGGGTATGAAGAAAAATATTGAATCCAAAATTGCATATATTATAATAAATACAATTCCTGCAATAATGCCTTCAATTACTTCATTTTCATAGATATTTCTGATGTACAGTATCCCAAAAAATGCTGTTATGATAATCAGTATTATTGGAAGTAGAATATTGACATATGGAAGATTATTATTGAAAATCGGATTAAAAAGACTTGTAATGAAATGGGTTAAGAACCATATCAATATCCCAAATATTATCGCTAATTTCAGTTTCATATTCTAAACCTTAAAATAACTATCAATATTATCTTTGATTTAAAAATATTTAATATTTTTCTAAGTTGATTAAGATTTGTAATTTTTAAGTTTTATTGAAAAAAAGTTTTGGGATGGTTAGGTAAATAATGTATAATTATCTACCTAACTACTTGTTTTTTACAAGCTTTTAGAGAAATGAATTTAAAATTTGGCTGTTTAATCTATCTCTCGGCTACATCGTAGCCAATTTTATTATATGTTCCTTCAACTATATAAACTTATTTGTAATTTATTAAAATTCAAGTATACTTTATTAAAAACTTATATATTCTTGGATTTACTAAAATTAAATTGAATTATGTATAATGATGAGCAAGAAAATTATTACCAAAGAATGTTATCTAACTCAATTTCTTCAATGAATCCTTCTGAAGATGCTAAAAATAGAGCCCGGAAAAAATCACCATTATATTTTGATGATTTGAAGGAGAAATTGTTGTTGGAGTTTGAAGGCAAAAAATTAGAAGACATTGAAAATTCTAAGGTAATTTCTACTGATTCAGGCGATACGCTGAAGATAACAACAAAAGAAAAAATTAACTTTAACTTGAGTGATAATGATTTCAAAAATCAGATGAACCATAATCTGAAGCTGCTTCCAAGCATTGGAATAAAAAAGGAGCAGGCCCTTAAAAGTAATGGGTATGCGACAATTGATTCCCTGAAAAATCACGATAAGTATGGTGATGTTGCATCAAAATTCTCAGAAATGTTTGATGACATGTCATTTCATGAGATTATGGATTTGCTGGATCGCAACAAATATTCAAGAAAATGCAGAGACAATTTATTGAAATGCATAAGCCTCACAGATTATGAAAACTTCAAATTCATGGATATTGAAACAAAAGGCCTTTCAAATGTTCCAGTTATACTGATTGGGGTTGCTGAAATAAAAGGAGATACTATCATCACTTCACAATATTTTTTAAGGGATTATTCTGAGGAATGTGCTGTATTGGATGCATATCTGTCACATTTGGATGAAGATTCGGTTCATGTAACATTCAACGGTAAAAGTTTTGATGTACCATTTATTAATAATAGATGTCTATATAATAGAATTAATGCCAACCTGGATTTGCCACATTTGGATTTGATGCATTTTGCAAAAAATCTGTGGAAGGATGAATTGCCAAACTGTAAACTGCAGACAATCGAACAGGAGTTCTTTGGCATTGAAAGGGAGGATGACGTTCCGGGACAGTATATTCCGGCCTATTATGATACTTACTTATCTGAAAACAATATAGGGCCTATTGTGCCGATTATTGAGCATAATCGGCAGGATATTGTTTCACTTGCAGCTTTTCTGGAGAAAATGTATGGGGATGTAAATTAAAATGGGACTTTTTGATAGATTTAAAAAAGACAATAAAAAAGAAAAAACCGAACGCAAGCCTATTCCAAAGGATGTTGAAATTGATGAAGATCAGCTGTTGCTGAAAAAGATAGCCACTACAAATAAGGACAGGTATGAGCGTGCGGCGGCTGCCGACCAAATCACAGACCAATATGTTGCATTGGACATGTCCAAAAATGTAAAGGATAGGGCAATTAGGCTGATTGCCATAAATAAAGTTAAGGATGAGAATCTGTTGTGGGACGCTGCGGAAAACTCCAAGTTTTTTGATGTAAGGAGTTTTGCCTATGAAAGGCTGGGCGAAAACAACAAGTCCATAGCGGAAATAGTAATCAATACCAAGAAAAATGAGCATGTCGATGAAATATTCGAAAAGGTCAGCGATGAGGAAACCCTCAAATGGATTGCGGTCGAGGCTGAAGATAAAAGATATAGAAATGCTGCTGTCAATAAAATAGAATCTGCGGATGTTTTGGAGAAGCTGGTTTTCGAATCAAAAGACAATTCCATTAAAAAAACTGCAATAAATAAGGATAATTTCACTGATGAGGATATCCTTCAAAAGATAGCCATTGACGAAAAGGATGAGGAAGTCAAGATTGCAGCAATCAAAAAGATTAATGATGAGGAAAGATTATCTAAAATAGCTCAAAGCGAAGATAATGCAAAAGTGCGTTCAATCATATTTGAAAAAATCACTGATGAGAATATCCTAAAGGAGATTGTATTAAATTCTGACAAATCAGATGTTCGTCTGGATTTGGTTCCAAAATTGGATGATGAGGATTTGCTTGCTCAAATTGCTTTAAATGATTCAGATAAGATTGTCAGAAGCGAAGCGGTCAAAAAAATCACGGATGAAGACACTTTATTGGATATCATCAAGAAAGATGATGACAGATTTGTAAGACAGATTGCTGTAAATAATATTAAAAATCCTCAAATATTAATAAATATTGCTTTAAACGATGAAGATCAATTTGTAAGAAACCATGCAATTAAAAATCCGAATCTGGTTGATGAAAAGGATTTTTTAGAAATCGTAATCAATTCCACTCATGAGGATGTGGCTGTTGGAGCCATGAAACATATTACCGATGAGAAGTACTTCATAAAGATTTTAAACGAGGCAAAGCTTGAGGATATTCGAAAAAGCACATTGGACAATATTGATGATTTGGAAACTTTAATCAAAATTGTTTTGGCCAATAATGATGAGGAATTCTCCCTCAAGGCATTAAATAAGATCAATGTTGAAAAATGTCTGATTAAAATTTATGAACAGGGTATTTCCGAAGCTATTTCGGTTAGAGCAGTTTCAAAGGTAAGGGACCAGAAGTTTTTAACCAAAATTGTCAAAAAAGAGCCTCAATGGAGAGTTCGTGAAGCTGCAGTTAAACATATTGTAAGTAAAAAAGTCCTAAAAGAAGTTTCAATCAATGATGAAAATGAATATGTAAGAAATGTTGCTAAAAAAAGGTTAAATCTATAGAAAGATTTCAACCTCTTTTCTTTTACTGTTTGCTTTTTCAAATTCAGGTTTTTTAGTTTCAAATGCTTCGCCTGTAAATGCACGTGCATCTTCAGGACAGATATTGATGCATGCAGTGCATCTGTTGCAGATGTTCAAATCTGTTGCAAGGGGGTCATCTTCTGGAATGGCATTTTCAGGACAGATTGAAATGCAGTCATAGCAAAAGGAACACAACGATTCATCGCAGCTGATTGTAAACGGCAATTGTTTGTAGTCTGTGTAGGGTCTGTTTCCAGGGATTTCACTTTCAAGGCTTTCGTCGTTTTTAATTTTTTCAATGCATTTTTCTGCAAACTCATTAATTTTTTCAATGTCTTCACTGTCCGGTCTTCCCTGTGCAACGCCGTCGAATATTGAATGGTGGCTGATGGTGGTTGCAGTTGCAATCACATCAAAATTATTTTCTGTTAATAGATCAACCAGTTCAAGAAGGGCATCGGTTACATGTGCATTTCCGTAATTTGCAATTGCTATTGCCTTTGTTGAATTTCCTTTTAATTTGGATAGTCTTTCACGGCCGCTTTTCGGAATTCTTCCTGCAAAAATGGGCATGCCGACAATGACAATGTCTGACGGTGAAAATTCCTTTTGTGAACTGAAGGTCAAAAGGTCGTATGTTTCGGCATTTTCACTGAAGTTGCTTGCAACTTGTTCCACTACTTTTTTGGTGGTCTGTGACGGGCTGAAATAGATTTCTATTATATCTGACATATTATCACCTATTTAATATTATATATATTATCTCTTAAGAATTCTGTGGATTGAAATATTGATTATGATTTATATTTTCTCGGGGTGCAACAATGCCATGAATTTCACAATAAATTGGAATACTTTTCAAACTATTTGATGAACTTTAAATAGAAACAATGCCTAAAATAATAAATGGCATTGACAAAGATTAATAATATTTTTTTTCAATGATAATCAAGTTAAAAAAATGATTTTAAAAACTGTCTTAACCTTCGAAATTATGGGATAGCACGGCAATCCTATGCTTATTGAGTATACTGTTCGTGAAGAATCCTAAACGTCTAAAAGTTGAGATAGTTCAAAAAATATTGGTGATACGATGGAATTAATGAGAGAGCTTTCTTTAGCACCAGGTGTATCTGGTTCTGAAGAGGAAATAGCTAAAATTATTACACGTGAATTAAACGATGTTGCTGATAAAATTGAAACTGACAGTATGGGAAACTTAATTGCTACTAAGAAAGGTGAAAAGAAAGCCCCTACTGTAATGTTGGCAGCACATATGGATGAAATCGGTCTAATGGTAAGATACATTGATGATAACGGTTTTATTAAATTTTCCAACATTGGCGGAATCAATGACCAAATGTTGATGAACCAAACTGTAACTGTCCATTCCTCTGTAGGTGAACCTATTGTTGGTGTAATTGGTTCAAAACCTCCTCACGTTACCAAACCTGAGGAAAGAAACAAAGTTGTTAAAGCTGACGACATGTTTATAGATATAGGTGCTAAAGATAAGGAAGATGCAGAAAAAATGGTTAGGATTGGAGACAAAATGACCTTCAATTCATTATTTGAAGAATATCCTAACAATTTGATTATGGGTAAGGCTTTAGACAATCGTGTTGGATGCTATGTGATGATGGAAGTTTTAAAAAGAGTTGAAACCAGAGCTACCGTTTATGGAGTTGGAACCGTACAGGAAGAGGTAGGTCTTAAAGGAGCTAAAACTTCTGCATTCAAATTAAACCCTGATTTGGCAATTGCGCTTGATGTTACATTGTCCGGTGACCACCCTGGAATCAAACCTGAAGAGGCACCTGTAGTGATGGGCAAAGGTCCGGCTATTATTTTGGCAGATGCAAGCGGAAGGGGAATTTTAACCCAGGAGTCCGTTAAGAACATGTTGATTAAGGCCGGTGATGAAAACGATATAGACTATCAGTTGGAAGTAAGTGATGGCGGAACAACTGACGGAACCGCAATCCATTTGACCCGTGAAGGTATTCCGACCGGTGTTTTATCAGTTCCTACTCGTTACATCCACACACCGGTAAGTGTATGTAGCATGGATGATATCGAATCAACTATTCAATTGATTACTGAAGCTATAAACAAATTATAGCTACTATTTTTTTCTTTTTTTTTATTATTTGAATCGGTCATCTGATTTTTGGGATTTTGCTTTTTTGTGTTTTGTCTCAAACCATCCGATTTTTAACTCGTCAATTGTATCCTCGTATAATTGGGGAACATATGGTTTGATGTCAATCAGTGGTGTTCCGTCCAAAATATCAACATTTTCAACATGTATTGTGTTGCCTTCAACCCCATTGACTTTAACAACACTCATTCCAATCCTATTTGGTCTTTTTGGGGATCTGGTTGCAAAAACTCCGTGCGTATTGTTGTCCATGAATGGTTTTACTTCAAGCATGTATCCTTCCACCTTGTGTAGGACATATATTAAATGGATATGTGAAAAGTCTTCAAGATCTTTTAAACCGTCAGCATATTTATCTTTGATTTCAATTGTTCCTTTTATTCCTTTTGCCCCGGTCGGTTGAATAGGCATTCCTTCAATTTCTTTAAATTCGGTATGGATTGTACCGATGGATTCCATTTCGATATTCATAATTATTATTTTCGTTTTGTTTTTTTATAAAATTTTCTAGTTGATTTTATTATTTCATTGTTTTCATTTGTGAATTTCGTTGAATTTAATTTTTTAAAGTTATTTCATATTTAAATATTAAAATTTAATTTTAATAATGTTATTTTTATTTTTTACAGGTATAATTTTTGTTTTATAATAAATTAGATTATTTTAGGATGTTTTTTTTATAGTGTTATTTAATTTTGTATCGATATGAAACATTTTCGGTAATCGATTTTAAAATCCTTTTTTCATAAAAAAACGAAACATTTATATACAATTCGATACTACTTATTAATATCAAAAAATTATTGATGTGAAAATTATGAAATTAAGTGCAAGAAATCAATTAAATGGTAAAATTACTAATGTTGAAAAAGGTGCTGTAATGGCTAATGTTAAAATTGAAATCACCGAACCTGGTGTTATTACTGCTGCTATTACTAAAGAGTCTGCTGAAAAATTAGGTTTGTCTGAAGGTGATGATGTAACTGCAATCATCAAATCTACTGAAGTTATTATAGGAAAATAAGTTTGTTGTGAACTAATATTATTATGGGATGTGTAAGTTATGAAATTAAGTGCAAGAAATCAATTAGAAGGTAAAATTACTAATGTTGAAAAAGGTGCTGTAATGGCTAATGTTAAAATTGAAATCACCGAACCGGGTGTTATCACTGCAGCTATTACTAAAGAGTCTGCTGAAAAATTAGGTTTGTCTGAAGGTGATGATGTAACTGCAATCATCAAATCTACTGAAGTTATTATAGGAAAATAGATTTATTTTATTAGGAGTGTGTGTTTATGCAATTAAGTGCAAGGAATCAATTAAATGGTAAAATTACTGGTGTTGAATTAGGTGCTGTAATGGCTAATGTTAAAATTGAAATCACTGAACCTGGTGTTATTACTGCTGCTATTACTAAAGAATCTGTTGAAAAATTAGGTTTGTCTGAAGGCGATGATGTTACTGCTATCATCAAATCTACTGAAGTTATTATAGGAAAATAGATTTATTTTATTAGGGGGTTTTTGTTTATGCAATTAAGTGCTAGAAATCAATTAGAAGGTAAAGTTGCTGGTGTTGAATTAGGTGCTGTAATGGCTAATGTTAAAATTGAAATCACTGAACCTGGTGTTATCACTGCTGTTATTACTAAAGAGTCTGCTGAAAAATTAGGTTTGTCTGAAGGTGATGATGTAACTGCAATCATCAAATCCACTGAAGTTATTGTTGGAAAATAAGTTTAGGAATTAGGATTAAATTCCTAATAATCCTAATAATATTAAAATAACGAATATAATTATTGCTGCTTTAAATAATGTTTTAAATCCTTTTACCACTGCATAGATTATTAGAAATAATATTAATATTCTAATAATAGTCATTATCATTTTTAACCTCCGGCTAGGATTGTTTTTGTTCCTTCTTCAGAAATTTCTTCTTTTTTAAATTCAACTTCATATTTTACTGTTTCGATTACTTCTTTTAATGCGTCAAGGGTTTCTGACCTGTGTGCACCTAAAACCGCAACAAGGAACAGCATGTCTCCGGTATAGAATTCTCCGATGTAGTGGACGACTGAAATTTCGTGAACGTTGTATTTTATTTTTGCATTATCAACAATCTTTTCAATTTCTGATTTTGTCTTGTTCTTGTCTGGAGTTGTCAGTATGAGTTTTTTCAAGTTCATGTTTTCTTCTTTTCCACGTACAATTCCTTCAAATGTGAAAATTGCACCGGAATAATCTATTTTACTACTTTTTTTCAATTCAGCTATTAAATCTGCTGTTGTAACTTTGTCTTCTTTTGCTTCGATTACACGTACAACCATTTTATCTCTCCATTTCTTAATAGTGTTTTATAATATAAATAACTATTGTTATATCTCACTGATTTCCTTTACTGACAGATTTTTCAATCTTTCAATGCCTTTGATTTCAGACATAACGTCAACAGTTGCTTTTGGAACCAGTTCCTCCCAATTTTCATCCTCTAAAATCCTTCGTCTAACCTCTGTTCCAGACAAATGCAATCTATCATAAAGAGGGGGTTGCCTAACTTCAAATCCTTCTTCTTCGAACAGCTGCTTGACTAGGGGATTTCCAGAATAAACGATTGAAAATGGAGGGGTCATCATCTTAACATGGGATGGCCATATTGCATTGAAATTGATGTCCTCCATGGGAATTATATAGTATCTTTTCGGATCGATATTCATTTCGGCCAGTGCCTGGCTCATCATTACAATCCTTTCGCCTGCTGTGAAAGGGTCTTTGAGTTCATGACTTAGTTGTGCACTACCAATACCGATTATGATTTCATTGACTTCATCAAGAATCTTGTTTATCACCTGGATATGTCCGTTATGGACAGGTTGCATTCTACCAATTAAAATTCCTCGTGTGTTTTGCATAGTATCACTTGTTTACGGTTCTAGACTATCTAAACTTTTTATAAGGTTTACTGCAGTTTGCTGTTTTTGTGTTTGTGAATCTGTAATTGATGTTTCCATCAGAAATGTATGAATGCCTTTTCTGGCAATAGGCTTTGTTACCTTTTCAGGGCTGGTTCCTTCGCTGAATTCATAGTTGACAAGATTGACGTCTTTTGATAATTTGTCAATATATGAATTAATCTTGTCTGTTTTGTTAGAAAGTGAAAATATGAAATTGGAATATTCATAGTCCGGATTGATTTCATGAACGTCAACGACTATGAACGGATTGTCCTTGGCGATATTGTTGACGACAAATTTGTTTGCCAACAGCTCTCCGGCAGGCCTTGTATCATCACGTGAAGTCAATTCGTTTTTGACCGTAACGTAATAGATTACGAATTTTTTGGTAAGATTGCCGTCTTCACTTTTGGTCATGTTCTCAATGGTCCGGTTTATTGCCTCATGAATCTCATGTTCCCTCGGATGAACGCCCAGGATGATGGCAACTGTTTCGTTTGACGAGGTATTGCCTCCGGTAATCTTATATACTGTTCCATTATCATTGTGTCCGACTTCCGTAATGTTATATGTGTTTGTCTGACTGTTGTCATTTGAATTGAATATAACAGCAAGGTTAAATATAACTATGGTTATTAAAACCAGTAACAGAAGTTCGTATTGATGTTTCTTGTTCATATTTTAACCTAAAATTTATTTTTAATATTATTTTTTATCGTTTTTAATAAAAATACTTTTTTGATTGACTAAACTTTATAATAGAGAATTTACTAAAAATATTAATATAAATTATGGAGTTCACATAATGGAAACTAAAAATATAATTTTAATCGCAATAGTGGTTATAGCAATTATTGCAATTGTAGGTGCTATATTCTTAACTACGGGCGGTTCCGGAAAAAATATGATGGGAGAATCTACCAAATTTAGCAATTCATTTATGGAAGGTTCTTTTTCAGGAAATGCAAAATTAGTAAACAACTCTTCAGAGTTCATGCAATCCTATAAGGATGAAAAGCATGACATAACATATAACATTTCCACTGTAGATAATTCAACTGCACTGATGGATATATATTATGTTCAAGGAGTAATGAATCCTGAAAAACGATCATTAAATGGAAATGATTGGAATATCTATTTCTCCCAAGCTATTGAGGGAAATAATACAAATAAAACATTGAACATTGTTATTTGCCAATGTCAAAAGGAAAAACAAGGCTATTTGGTTTATATGATTATAGGATCAAATACTGATTTAAATACCTCTGCCTTTAATACTTACGGTGAATTGTATAAAGGTTACGTCGAGCCGCTGCTTAAAAGCTTGACATTGAAGGAAACCCAAAAGGTTCCGGCTATCAATGAAGAGTTCGGTTTGACTTCAGATCAGTTTGCACAACAAATGAATCTTGTCAAGCAGTACAAGGCAGGAAACACTTCCGCATTGGGTTCATCTTCAGGAGCACGGTAGATGAAAATTACAGTTTTTCATGCAGATGAGTGCGACAGAAAAAAATGCACTTCCATAAAAATGGAGAAGATGGGCAAATGCAGGCTGGTTTATAACATAAACAAAATACCTTCAGGCGCCATTGTCCTAAATCCATATGCTGAAAAAGCTGTATCCTATGAGGACTATCGGTATGTTCAAAGAAGGGGGGTTGTAGGACTTGACTGCTCCTGGAATGAGGTTTCAAGTTCTAAAAAATTCTTCTCTCTTTCAAAGTACCACCGATCCCTTCCATTTTTGGTGGCGACAAATCCTGTCAATTACGGAAAACCATGCATATTGTCAACAGTCGAGGCCATTTCAGCCACATTGTACATCACACGCTTCAAGGATGAGGCTCGTGAGCTTATGGATGGATTTAAATGGGGTCATACATTTTTGGAGTTAAATCATGATTTGCTTGAGGCTTACAGCGAAGCTGACAGCAGCTCTGAAGTCGTCAAAGTTCAAAATGAATTTTTAGCTGAAAAAGGTATTAATTCAGAGGAATAATCCTCTATTCTATTTTTTTTACAACAATTATCAATTAAAATTAATCTTATACAAATAATCATGCATAATATTTTCATATTCTTTTAATGAAATGTAAAAAATGGTTGATTAAAAAAATTATTGTAAATAAATAAAGCAAAGGTTAATTATGAGTGAAAATAATTTACACCAACTTCGCTTTGACGAGGAGAGAATTGAATATTTCGCTAAGAGGGAACATGGGGATTGGTTAAAGCTCAAGCTCAATTTTGGATATTGATATCTTCAGTTGGAGGACATAGAAAAGCCGAAAATTGAGGATAGAAGCATAAATCTGGTCAATAATCCAAATCAGGTATCATGGGAACATCTTGATAAAAACATTAAAAAAGCAAACAAGAACACATTCATTAACCTTTCGAAAATGTGTGAAGATTCCAATGTTGGTCTGAAGATTGTTAAAAGTGAATAGGGTAACAATTATTTTTTCATTATAAAATATTTTTGTTATTTGGCCCTTTTTTACTAAACCTTTAAATACTATTAAGTTAATATAATTTATTAATAGTTATGAAAACTGACATTATTGTTTCTTATTTCATAACCTTTTATTATTATTGATTTTCATGATTACAAGGAGGAGTTATTAATGGCAAGATTTGAAGAAGCAGAAAACAGAATGTTCAATGTAAAAATCTGCTTAAAATGTAATGCTCGTAACCCTGCTGCTGCAACTACTTGCAGAAAATGCGGTTACAAAGGTTTAAGATTCAAAGCTAAAGAACCAAGAGGATAGACTTATTCTCTTTTACTTTTTTTTATTTATTTTTTTTAAAACAATTAATTTAATATATTATTTTTAATAAATCTTATTTTAGGTATTCTTATGAAAGACGTTGAAAATTACATTAGAGACATATTAAAAACAAGGAAAATACATTTCACTTTAATTGACCCTGATGAACAAACACCTGAAGAGGCTTTGGAAATAGCTACTGCCGCAATCGAAGGCGGAACTGATGGAATTATGATTGGGGGATCTACTGTAAATGGTGATGATGTCGACAATACATGCAGGATATTGTCTGAAAACATCGCAGTTCCTATTATTATTTTCCCGGGCAATACAAGTAGTGTGAGCAAATACGCTGATGCAATATTTTACATGAGTTATGTTAACTCAACAAACCCTTACTGGATTAACGGTGCTCAGGCATTGGCTGCACCTGCAGTTAAGGCATCAGGAATGGAAGTTTTATCAATGGCATATATGGTTGCTGAACCTGGCGGAACCGTCGGTTGGGTAGGGGATGCAAAGCTTGTGCCTAGAAACAAGCCTAAAATACCTGCTGTTTATGCAATGTCTGCAGAAATGTTCGGAATGAAATTTTTCTATATTGAGGCAGGTTCCGGTGCATCAGAACCTATTCCTCCGGAAATGGTTGCATACACCAAAAAAGCTACAGATAATATGATTGTTGTCGTCGGTGGGGGAATACGTGACGGTAAAGCAGCATATGCTGCTGCAAAGGCTGGTGGAGATGTTGTCGTAACTGGTACTATTGTCGAAGAGGTTGACGACGTACAGGCTAAAATTCAGGAATTGACCGGAGCTATCAAAAAAGCTTCATTGGAGTAGTTTTCAACTGCTCTCACCACACTTTTTTATTAAGTTATTAACATAGGAAGTAGTATGTTAAATTCACTATATGAAAAGGCCATCGCTAAAAGAGGATTTATACACGAAATTGAATCAGACAATAATCTTGAATCCCAGCTGGAAGCCAATTGGTTTTCACGAGAATTCAAAGAAAGTTCTGAGGATTTTACTATTGCTGCCGGAGACGGAAGCTTCAACAAAAAGAAATTTTTAAAAAGCAACTTCTGCGCTATAGGTGCCGAATCCCTAATTTATGATGGTGAAATAAAAAAAATTGACGATGCAGACATACTCGAAATTAATCACATTTCATTTTTGGATGAACTTTTGGGTAACTACATGTCAATATTGGAACTCAAATGCGCTCTTAGGGCCATTAATGAGTATGATGTTGATTATTATATGTTCGATGGGTCTATACTGGGAGATTTGGAAAATGCCTATCCTAGAGGTGCAGAACTTCCATCCAAAATCAGAAACAATTTGGATGAAGCCCTTTTAAACGAATTTCGAAGACGCTTTGAAATAACACCATTTGGTTTTGTATTTCAACAAATCAAAGAAAGAGTATTGGCCGATGTCAGTGTAAACGAAGACTTTGAAGAAAAGGAAGACTTTGACCTTCATCTCTCTTCAATAGAAAAAATCATTTTATTGAAAGAAATTTTAGAAAACAAGAAAAAGATAATTTCTATATCCAAAACATCTTCCGACAATGATTTGTTTAATTGGAACATTCCGGATATTTCTATTTTGGATAACCTGACAGATAAAAAACAGGGATTGTCAAAAATTGAATATAGACGAGTCTTTAAAAATGCGTCTTTCCAATATTTCAATGACTTTTTCAAGCAATTGCAATTCACTGTATTTTATGTCAGGCTTCAGGACAACAAAAATGTGCTGAAGGTAGAACTGCCCTACAAGGCATCGATTGGAGAGGTCATAGACATCATTGAAAAGATTAATGTAATGGCGGTACAGGGATATCCGTATCTGCTTAACAAGGCACATAATGATGTTGTCATTACAGACAGGAACATTAAGGAATTATTGAAGATTGCAAAGATTTACGAAACAACAAACAGGGAAATGTTATAGGTGGTTTTAATGGTAGTAGGAATTTGTGTAGGCGAAACATCACTTTCAGAAGTTACTTTTATTTCAGACAAAATGCCGAAAGTGGGTGAATATGTAACTATCGAATATGACGGCAAGAAGGTTTTGGGAATGATTGAAAACCTGATTAGGGGAAACGATGCTTTGAATGTTGATATAAATGACTTCAAGGCAATTCAAAAAATCTCAAGAATTGGAGTGGACGACAATTATATAAGGGGCAAAGTAAAAATATTGGGTGATGTCAATGACAATCTGAAATTGCCGAGAACTCCCGTGCTTCCCGGAACTGAAATCAGGCTTGCTGACAAGGATACGTTAAATGAAATATTCAAGGTTAAAAATCCAATTAAATTAGGTTCACTTGTCAATCAGAGTGATGTTGAAGTCAATGTTGAGGCTAATCCCATTTTATCAAGACATCTTGCTATTCTGGCAATGACCGGTGCAGGTAAGTCAAATACCGTTTCAGTTCTGATAGATCAGATGTTGGGTTATGACGTTCCTGTATTTGTATTTGATATGCATGGTGAGTATGTGGGTGCAGATTTCCCGAATGGAGAAGTAAATGTAATTAGGCCAAAGATCAATCCGATTTACATGTCCTTTCATGAAATTAAAAAATTAGTCAATATTCCGTCCAACGGATATATTCAAGAAAGACATTTCAGAAGAGCATTTAAAGAAGCCAGGGGAATGGTTAGAGATGGAACAGCACATACCAACAATTTTTTACAGATGATTTACGATATACTTGAAAGGGATTCACTGGAGGAAGGCTCCGATAAGCAAATTGTCGATGTCATGAATAAAATCGATGATTCCATGGACAGGTATTCCAATATCTTTGACAATAACATAGGCAATATATTGACCAGTATCAAGATTGGGCATGCTAATGTATTGGATTTAAGCCAGTCTGATGAATCAATTGCCAATGTGCTGGTAAGCCACATCATGAGAAATGCCCTGCAAATGAGAAAAAATGCTGTTCATGGAAAATATAAAAAAACATTGGATTTCCCAGTATTCTTTGTATTGGAAGAGGCACATATATTGGCTCCAAATAAACGTGATTCTGATTCAAAACGTTGGATTCAAAGGGTTGCAAGAGAAGGCCGTAAATTTGGCCTGGGATTATGTCTGGTAAGTCAATCACCAAAAACAGTTGACCATGATGCACTATCCCAAATGAATAACATGATAATTTTAAGGCTTGTAGAGCCTGAAGACCAAAGGCATGTTCAATCAGCAAGTGAGAGTTTATCTCAAGATTTAATTAACCAATTGCCATCACTGAATGTTGGTGAAGCTATTGTATTGGGTTTGATGAGCAGAGTTCCTACTTTGGTTAAAATAAATCAGTTTAAAGGACGTATTCATGGAGATGACATGGACATTGTTTCTTATTTTGCAGACATTAAGCAAAACGAGGAAGATGAAATTAAGCGTCAGGAAGAGGAAAGTATGCAAATGGGTTATAATTATTAAACCCTTCTTTTTTTTTTTAATTTGATTATTTATTTTTCCTTATAATATTGTAGGAATTATTTGAAAACTTTTTTATAGTTGATTAGATATATTATTCCTTGAAAATCAGTATTGAAAACTATTGATTGTCTAAATGCAATTTAATATAATTAATGCAATTTTTCAATATGAAGTCAATTTAATAGGAGGAATCAACATATTTCAATGGGAAGATTTTAAAGAAGTTGCCGATGAGTTAATCAAAAATCCACAAGAAGCATATGTTAGAAGTGCTATGGGCAGATATTATTATTCAATTTTTGGTTCTACAGGGGATTACTTGGTTAATGTGATGAATAAATATGAATTTGATTCTAAAAAGGACATTCATAAAAAGGTATATGATGAATTAATGAATTCTCATAATTCAAATGAAATACACTTGGCGGAATGCTTAAAGTTCTTAAGAGAAATAAGAAATAATGCTGATTATGATATATCTGATAAGAATGAGGAATATTTCAAAAAAAATTCGCAAAAAGTAATTAAAGCAACAAATGATGCCTTTGATTCATTAAATGTTCTAATTAATAATCCTCCATATAATTTTTGAGGTGTCTTTATGGATGAATTGGATTTTGTTAAAAAATTGGAAGAAGATGAGGAATTATTTGATCGGGAATATGATAAATTGGGCGATTTTTTTAATTTACGTCATTATGAAAAGGTTCATGATTTCATTAAAGACAATACTGAGCTTATAGTATTGTTGAATGAACTTAAGCATAGATTGTCTAAAGCATTTCCTACAGGTAAATTTGATTTGGTTCTTAACACGGATTATGAATATTCTGATTGGTCCATTGTTGTGTTATATGTCAAAGTTGATGAGTATACCTTTGATAATGGTGTTATGGATGATATTAATAAAATTACTTTTGATTTCATACCTTTGAGACGAAAATTGGATGTATTGCCGGATTTTGCAATTTGGCCTGCATTATACAATTGGTAATCAATTTAATTTAATTTCTTTTTCTTTACTATTTTCAAATCAATTTTATATTTACTGAATAAACCATTTTTTACTTTTCAAATGCTCTCTTTACAAACTATTAAATATGCAGTAGTATAATATATTATTCAGTTAAATACTTTGATTAAGTGTTTAAATTGGTTATATACAATTGACGAAAAAAGGTAATATAATGAAATTTGCACATTTAGCAGACACTCATTTAGGCTATCGTCAGTTCGGTTTAGTCGAACGTGAGAAAGACTTTTATGAAGTGTTTGAAAAGGTTATAGATAAAATAATTGAAGAAAAAGTAGATTTTGTAATTCATAGTGGAGATTTATTTGAAACCGCAAGACCATCTCCCATAGCGCTTTTGAACTTTCAGAAAGGATTGCTTAAACTGAAAGGTGCAGGAATTCCTATGTATGCAATAGCAGGTAATCATGATATTGTAATGCGTAATGACTCTATCCCGCCTCAAGTTATCTTTAAGAAATTAGGTTTGAAAGTAATCAGTCCAATCAATACCACTTATATGCATGGTGATATTTTTATTGCAGGTTTGCCTTTCTATCCGTCTTCTCAGGTTAAAAATTTAAAATCCAAATTGGCCGATTTGTCAAAAAAAGCGGCTAACCATGAAAAGTCAGTCCTTGTATTGCATCAGGGCATAGACAAATACTTCGGACCTAATTTTGAACTTGAAATAGGAGACCTGCCTGATAACTTTAATTATTATGCAATGGGTCACATTCATAATTATATTAATGATAATTTTGGAAATGGTAAACTGGTTTATCCTGGTTCCAGTGAAATCTGGAAAACAAATGAACTGAAGGACTATAAGGAAAACGGTAAGGGTTTTGTGGTTGTTGACTTCGATGGTCCTAAGCCTCTTGTCAAGAGGGTTAAGGTGGACATCTCCCGTACATTCATTGAAAGATCTCTTGATTACTCTAAATTGGAAAGCGGCATTGCCGGCTTGAAGGAAACCATAATTGGATTTGATAAAAAACCGATTTTGGATTTGAAAATCAACAATGTCGAGTCCGATACTAAAATGGTTTATGAGTTGATTAAAGAGGAATTAGGTGATTTGTCTTTAATGATTAGGCCTACTTTCAATATGGCTGGTGAAGAGGATTTGGATGTTATAATTAATCAATCCGAGTCTTTGGGTCCTGATGATCTTTTAAAAGAACAATTGGGAAATTACGGTGATGAGTCTGTCATTAGATTGGGTCTGGATTTATACCATTTCCTGTCAAAGGATAAAATCGAGGAATCTGAAGATATATTGAAGCAGTTCTTTGATGAGAATTATCACATTGCCAATGAATATGTCGAATTGAATGGAGAGGAAATTGGGGAAGAACCGTCAAAAGGTGAAAAAGAGATTCAAGTCACATTTAAGGAGGCTCTAGAATGATTTTCACAAAATTAAAGTTAATTAATTTTAAATCTCATGAAAACACTACCATAAATTTCGATAAGGGTATTAGTGTTATTGTTGGAGAAAATGGTGCTGGAAAATCCACTATACTGGAAGCTATTAGCTTTGCACTGTTCAAACAGTATACTGCTAAAAAAATTGATGATTTGGTACGCAATAATGCAGAGTCAATGACTGTTGAATTGGAGTTCAGTTCCAACAATAGGGAATACAGAATCGTACGAGATAAGAAATCTATGTTGAAATCTTCAATTTATAAAAAGACTTCAAAAGAGGGTGGATTTGTTCATATATGTACTGGAGATAAGGAAGTAGCTAATGAAATTCGCCAAATTTTGGATATCGATTCTGATTTGTTCCTTAATGCAATTTATATCAGGCAGGGTGAAATTGCTGATTTGGTTGACAAAAAACCTGCTGAGAAAAAAGAGCTGGTTGCAAAACTGTTGGGAATCGATTCATTGGAAAAGGCCTGGAAAAATTTATTGCCGTTCATCACTGTTTATGAAAATCAATTGGCAGAGCTTAAAGGTAAATTATACAACTCCGATGATTTAAAAGAGGAATATAACAAGAAAAAAGATGAACTGGAAACTCTTAAGAATAGGGGACATGAACTTGAGGAGCAGATAGAGGACGTTACCACTTCCCTGAAAGATATATCTGAAAGTAAAAGGAATATGGAACGTGAAAAGGAGATATATGATACTCAGGTCAACAATCTTGAAAATGAACAGAAAACATTGTCCAAGCTGGAAAGTGATAAGAAAGTGGTTCAGGACAATCTGGATAAGATTCATGATGCTGAAGAGAAAATCACCCGTTTGGAAAAATATGTTTCAAAACTGGATGTATATCTTGACTTTGAAAAATCAGTTACAAGCATTCAAAGATTAAAGAGTGATGAATTGGAAGTTAACAAAAAGCTCGATTCAATCGCTGCTCAAAAGGCAATTGTGGCGGATAAAAAAGAGGAATATAATAAGTTTTTAGCTTCCGATGAGGAAATTAATAAGCTGAACAATCAAAAAATCAATCTGGAAAAACAGCTGGCTACTTCCGCTAAGTTGGAAAAGGATAAAAAAGAGCTGCTGTCCCAAATTGAGCACGAAAGAAATGATATTGAAGACTTCTTTTCAAGGTCTAAAGACAAATTGGGTGACTATGGCGTGTCTCAGGATGTCTTGGCTGAAGTTGATGATTTCAACCATATAGAAAATGTCACAAACGAGTTCATTGAGGAAGTTGCTGGAAACATCAACAAACTGTCCGAAGATATCGTTTCCAAAAAAGAGGATTTGGTTGAATATAAACAGAATATCAAATCAGCTCAAAAGCCATTGGCTGAATTGGATGAAGTGGACAATAAATGTCCTGTTTGTCAATCCGATATTAGTTTTGCTCAAAAAACCGAATTGATTGAGGGATATAAATCCATAATCGATGAAAATGAAAAATTAATTGCACAATCAGAAGAAGAGGTTGTTCTATTTGTCAAAAACAGGGAAAGCTTTGAAGAAAAACAGTCCAAACTTCAAGATTTATCCAAAAGCATTGTTGAATACAAACAGAAATTCACTCATTTGGAAGAAGAATTGGTGAAATTAAATGAAATCGATGAAAGCCTTGAATCCAAGGAATATATCAGTGATAAGTTAGGTGAACTTATACTTGTCATCGCTAAGCAAAGAGATGATAAGGAAAGTTATAAGGAGTCTTATGATGCATATGTTCAGGCTAAAGGTGCTTTGGATGTTTTAGGCAGCGAAACTGAATCACAATATAAATTAAATCAGATTAAAAATGAGATAGACAATCATGTTACCAATATCAAATTGGCAATCAATCAGGATCCTCATTTGAGTGGAGACATCAGTACCAATGAACTTCAGGACAGAATCAATGATTTGAAACAGAAAAACGAAGAATTTAACCAACTCAAGGGTTTCATCCAAAATAAAAAATCATTGATGTCCCAGCATGATTCTATTAAGGAGGACATTGGCGTTTCAAGAAATCAGCTTGATATAATTCAAAATAAAATCGATGCGTCTTTATATGATAAAGAGAAATATGAGCAAATTATCTACCGTTTCGAATTATATGAAAGACGTCAAAATACCTTTAATAATGAGCTTTCAGTGATTAAAGGACGTGCCCGTGAATCCATAGCTTACATTAAAGATTTAAATGAGAAAATCGTAACTGCCGATATGTTCAAAGAAGAATATGATAATCTTGAAAGTTACATATTCATGTTGAAGAACATTAGGGAATTGTATGGTAAGAATGGAGTTCAAAAGGATTTAAGAAATATTTCAAGACCTTTAATCCAAAAGTATACCAAGGAATTCTTCAATGAATTCAATTTCAACTATTCAGATTTAACTTTAGATGAGGACTATGGCGTCACAGTCTATGGTCCTGAAGGCGAATCCTCAATGACTATGGTCAGCGGAGGGGAGAAAATAGCTATTGCATTAGCCTTAAGATTAGGTATCACTCAGGCTATTGCAAAAGGAGATTTGGATACAATATTGTTGGATGAGCCAACTATTCATTTGGACAGTTCAAGAAGGCATGAACTTATCAATTTATTAAAGGAAATGTCTTTATTGCCGCAAATGATAATTGTAACTCACGAAAGTCAGCTTGAAAATGCAGCTGACAATATTATAAAAGTTGAAAAAGAAAATGGTATTTCAAAAGTCATGATGTAATATCATTACTTTTTTTTATTTTTTTTTTTACATTGTTTCATGGGCATTTTTGATGGAGTCGATTATACAGTTTGCATTCCATCCAACGATGGTTGCCGCTTTTTCTTCAAGTATTTCAGGAACTTCTTCAACTCCATAAGGTCTTACTAGAATTATTGGAATATCATATTTTTCACTGGCATCCAAAAGACTTTCAAACAGTTCCTTATTGTCGTTATACAATCCGGATAACATTATTATTCCGTCAACTTTTTTGTAAAACACTTCACCTGCTCTAGAATAATCTCCAGACATGGATTCTTTCCACAGAAAATCAACTTTTGAATATAACTTTTCGGTAAACTGGGCGTATTCTCTATTTTTGTCGATACCGTTAGTGATTATGAGATTGTAAATTTTGTCATCTTTTTCGTCTTCAAACATTTTAACACCTTGCTTTTAATATAATCATTATAATATAAAAGAATTTGTTTTGCAAATATTTATTAATTTTAAAGTAGTATCTAATGTATAGAACTATTTGTATAAGGAAATTTTTATGAAAGCTGCAGTAATTGGATTGGGTGTAGAAGGAAAAAAGGCAGTAAACTCTCTTTTAAATCATGGATGGGAAGTTTATGCTACTGATTTAAATATTAATGTCGATTTAGAAGGTTTAAATTTACCACGCTTGTCAATGAACATGTTGGACAGTGAACAGACTGTTTCTATTGTGGGTGATAATTTAACAGTTGATTTGGGGTTCACCAACTCATATGCTGTTGAACAGTGTGATGCAATTGCCATTAGTCCCAGCATGTTTGGCGGAGCATTTGCAGAAAAGCTGCTTGAAAATGGATATCTACTGAGTGATGTAGTAAACAAACACAAAGAGCTGTTCACTATAGGGATAACCGGCACCAATGGAAAGACCACTACAGTTCACATGTTGAAAAACATTTTGGAAAATGCCGGAAAAAAAGTATTGGTCGGAGGAAACGGCGGCGGCGGTTTTTCAGGATATTATGATTTGATGCTTGAAGCAGAAAATGGTGATTATGATATTCTACTTGTCGAAGTGTGCGATATGACTCTTGACTTTTGCAAATACTGCTTTGATTTTGATTTTATTGGCCTTACAAATATAGGCAATGATCATATGGATGTCCATAAAACCATTGCCAATTATAAAAATTCATTAGTTCGCTTTTTTGAGGGTACAACAATATTCACAGCTTTCAATCAGGATTTCAATAGTGATTTTAAAGAATCTGCTAGTAAATATATTCCTTATTTTGAATATCAAGATGAATTGAAGGTTTACGGTAAATTCAATTTGCTTAATGCAGGATTGGCGGCCGCCATTTCAAAGGAGCTGAAAGTGCCTAAGGATGTTATCAAATCCACCCTTTCACAGTTCAAGGCAGTTCAGGGAAGATTGGACGTATATAGAATAAATGATGCTCATGTTTATGTTGGAAAAACCGATAATTCGGATGCTTTGGCTTCAATATTGTCTGAAAGGGATTTCTATGCGATATTTATAGGCACTCCTAGACATAATGAGGAGCACCGGCTGGATATTCTTGATGAGGCTGTCAAGTATAATCCTGAAGTCATTGTCCTGTTTCCTGGTTTGGATGATACATTGGACATTGCGATGTATAGGTTGAATTCACTTGGCTATGGTGGTAATATCATAACTGTCAACTCACTTGATGAAATAATTGAACTTGTTGCAGAATATTCTCATGAGGATGCAATACTTATAGGTGGTAATGGTCAAGATGTAATTATTGACATTCAAGAAAGAATTAAGTTGATTTCTGAAAAATTATCACAATAATGGTAATGTATATATATTATGTCAAATATAAAAATTAGTGTTATTTAGTTAATGGTGTATTATAATGAGTAAAAGTTGGAGAAATAAATCAATAACAATAATATTAGTTTTGTTTTCTGTATGTGTTCTTTTATTCGCATTCACTTTTGTAAATAGTGCTCCTTACACTGGTCAATCTATTGCTGAAACTTATAATTTATCTGTTGGGCAATCTGTCTTTAATGGAGATTCTATTTTAGGTCAGAATAGGACTATAGAACTTCCTTTCTTATCAAATGTGGGATTCATTGGTCATCAATTATTGGCTTTTGACCTTCATGGAATTCTCATGTCTCTTTCCACTGGTGTAGTGCCGTTTGATTTTGCAACTGTGTCTAGCGAGGGAATAGATTCATACGGTAGAGCAACAGGAATTGAAGGACCCGGATATTTGACATTTGAAGGAGATAAATTAGCAGTTAAAGGACCAGACACTTATGTATGGGGATATAGTGCACCATCAAAAGTTTTAACCAAAACCTCTAATGGGGTTGATGTTGTAGATCAGGGTAAAGTTGTACAATCCGTTCCAGCTGACCAAATTAAGAATTTGAATTTCAATAGTAAGTACTTCAATAATGACACTATTGTAAGCTGGTATAATTATGATGCTCAGATAGGAGACAATTTCACTTTGGAAAAAGGTATGACTCATTTTTCCGATGGAAGAAAGGATATTAGTGCAGCTGATGTGCCACGTATTTTCGGTCAGGATGTTGTTGACTATGCATCCGAATACCCAACAGGATCACCGATTTTGCTTTATTCCGGTAAGTATAAGGAACAGCAGGGTGCTCAAGGTTCCACAATTTTCGATTCACACCCAGAATATGGTGATGCAATCCGGGAAATCAATACTGACCAATTTGTAGCGGCATGGGATGGAACTGTCATTCCACCAAATTCCACAAGCAGTGGTAAGGATTATGTATACTTTGAATCTGCAAACGATGCTTCCGCACCTGGTGGAAGTGCAGCACACGGTGTATGTCCTCCTGCAAGAGCATTAAGGGATGCTTCTTTATCTGAAGGATTTTCAATGCCTGTAGGTTTGACAATGGATGACAGTGCATTGCAATTCGGATACAATCCTGCAAGTGGTGTTACTGTAACCAATAATCACACATACCCTGTTAAAATTCATATGTGGACAGAAGGTCAAGGTGTAGGAAAAGGTATTTACTGTACCTACATAAGATATATTCCTGAAAAATAAAAATATATCTTATCTTTTTTTTCTTTTTATGTCAATTTCAACTGTTATTACAGCCGCTGGAAAAAATTCTCGAATGAGAAAGGATCAACTTTCCAGAAATCTAGTTTTAAAAAATAAACTTATTTTGCCGTTCAACGATAAAACTGTTTTGGAGACCACAATTGACAATGCATTATCTGCAAATACTGATGAATGTATTGTGGTACTTGGTCATTATGCTAGTGAAATAAAAGAAGCTATAAGCAATAATTATGATGGTGATGTTAAATTTATAGAAAATAATCCTGTTGATGTAGGTTTATCAACATCTCTTTTTAATGGTTTGTCAAATTCCAGCTGCGATTATGCATTGTGCATAACCGGAGACCAACCTACGGTATCAACTGAAACATTTAATAGGATGATTGAAATCAGCCAGAATTCTGAAAATCCTGAAAAAACAATATCAATTTTAAGAAGAAGAAAAACAGGATTGTTGGATACTGCTGAGGGATTGGGGATGCCTTTTGTAGCTCATAGAAAAAATTTGATGGGCTATCTGGAAAATGAGGACGATAACCTAAATCCGATTCTTAGAAAAATATTTGCTGATGGTTATACGTTTTACGGAATAAAAGAAAAAAATAAAAAGGAATTGTTGAATATCAATCACTATGAAGATTATTTGAATCTTTTAGATTGATTCTAGTCCGGAAATAACTTCCTCAATTTTTGCTGCACTGATTCCGACAGCCATTTCATTATCTTTGATATCAGCTGCTTTTCTAGAACCGTCACAGCCTAGTGTAAAGTTAATTCCATCTGTAATGTAAGGGTTTGCAAATGCATCTCCGCATAATGATTGGATGCCTGCAAATGAAGGTTCGATTTTTTCACCGGTTTTGTAAACGATACTTTGTGCAAGCTTCATTCCACCAACAGGTTCGGTTATGATTTCAATAACGTCTGCTTCGAAATCAGCCTCATCCAATGGCGCATAGATAATTCCCCAATGTTCATCTTCAATTACTGAAAGTTTGCTTGTTAGATTTTTAGCTGTTTCCAAATCCTGGAATCTGCCCAATGAGAAATATTTTTCACCATTTGCCAATTTAGGGGGCATGTCTCTAAGTCCGATAGCTCCTGCTCCACCTAAACACATTTGCTGTTCAAGTGTTGAGTAAAATTTATCTCCCAAGGATGCTTTTCTAACCATTTCGCAATGTCTGATTTTTTCATCAATTAAGTCATAACCTTCAGGAAGGTCATCTTCAGTTTTGATTAGTTTCATTGCAACAGGTTTTGAATCCAGCTTAATTTTGCTTTCAATAACCTCACAGTATTTTTGATTTTTCTCTAAATTTGCCATAAATAACACCTAGATTTATTTTTGTATTAAGGAATTTTAAAGTCTTTTGTTTTGTTTTTGTTGTTTTTGCAGAATGTTCTGAAATCACATGCTGTACATGTTCTCTCATCTGCTTCGGCTTTCCATGCATCCTGAATTTTATTTCCCTTCATTTCCTTTATTAGGGATTCTTCTATGTCATAAACAACTTTGTCAAATTTTTCAAGGGAGTTGTCAATTTCTGTTTTGTCGATATTGATGATGCGTATTGAACGATTTAATTTGAACTCATTGCTCAGCTCGGGAGCCTTGTCGTCTTCTTGCCAATTGGTTATCAAATCGAAATCCCTTTCGTATTTTTCAAGTGTTTCATCATCAATCAATCCATTTTCCATCTCTTCTTTGATTAACATCAGGTCTTCTTTTGACGGAACGAGCTCATTCAAATAGAATATTATTCCTGCATAAATTGATTTCGAATCTTCCTGTTGTGACCTGAGCCAGGAATATGTCAATATCTGTTGTTTATGGCTTTCCCATTTGTTTTCGGATTTGGGATCGTCAACTTCTATTGCAGGCCTTTTCATACCCTTATAATCAATAATAATTTCATATTCGTCCCTGTCTTTTGATTCATTTATCCTTTTTTGAAAATCATTATTTTTCTTCAGTATTTCAATAATCTTGTTGTTATAATTGTCCAGGTTAGTTTGTTCCAGGGTATTATTGATTTTCATTGAAGTCAATACATCAACAACCCCATTTATTCCATAGTAATTTGACCGGCTTCTATTTTTGTCATATTGGGGCATATTTCGAATTCCTTTGATTAGAAGCTCTGATGAGTCAATTAATGGAAAGAGATGTTTTCCCCAAATGTTGATGGCCTTTTCTGCTCTGGCGCTTGCTAACTTTTTATGGTCGTGTTCATTCAGGTTTGTATCCTCATTATTGACTGAACTGAAGAATAAATCTTCATCATGGGGGTAAAGCCCTCTTGCCTGAAGTCTTAAATCGATTTGCTCTTCTATAGGTCTTATGTCCTCAAGCCAGTCCCATGGAAACTCTGTTTTTTTCTGTTTCCATTGGATAAATGCTTCTTCCATTACACCATGGATAAACTCTCCAAACCATCTTTGAACAGGCTTTGAAGGGGGCAGGGTACCCTTATTCTGATATCTGTATTGCAGATTGCAGGTTAGAAATGACAGTAAATCTCCGGTCAGACTGTATTCGGGAATCATGTATGCTTTTGATCTTGATGGTAATTTCATGTTCGGTCTCCTCAAATTAGATAAATTTCCTTAAATCCAACGTATTTTTCATCTCTGCTCCATCCAAGAGCAATATTCGGTATGTCAAAGTGGTCATTTTTCTTGTTATATCCTTCAATTGCAGAATTGAGGCCGATTAATAATAGGACGCTTTCGGCTCTTGAAAATGCAACGAAATAAAGTCTTGTCAAATCATCAAATGACCTGTCTTTTTCACTTCTTTCACTTTCTCCAAGCACGCTATATTGTCTGATGCTGTCTTCGATTGTCTTTTTATCAGGTAACATTTTTGGAAATCTCAAACGTTGGGTTTTGATGTCATTTGTTTTGAATCTGGAACCTACATCAACAATCACAAGTGGAAATTCCAACCCTTTTGACTGATGAATTGACAATACGTTGATTCTATCGTCGGGTAAAGTTTCCAGAAGCGATTCGTCAATGCTGACTCCGCCTGTAGAAATTGGTATGAATATGTTCCATATGGCCTCAAGAACAGATTCTCTCTCCTGATTTGGATTTCTGAATGAAATTGTTGAATGATAATCATTGAAAAATCCTGTTTGGGTAATGGATTTGGTTATTGCTTCCAGGTATACAATTCCCTCAACATCCTCCTGCAATTCCTCTATCCATGTTGTTAGCTTGTATGCAAGTTCCATCAAACTTGCAGTTTTTGGCCATTTCTGTTCGATGTCATTGATTCTTTCAGGGTAGGGTCTTCTAAGCTGCCAGCGGGTCACAAAATCATTTAAAGAAATGGGTTCTCGAGGTTTAGGATTTAATTTGATGAATTCTTTTGCTTTCATTCTCCATCTTATCATATTTCTTTTTGCCAGATTTGGGATTGTTTTGTCTGAATTTTGAATTCCACCTTCGGGGTCAATACATTCAAGAATCAAACCGCAAAATATCGCAACAACGTCAATATCCTGCAAATCAATTCCTCTGGGATTAAACATTTCAATTGGATTTCTGAGCCTTTTAAGATTTTTTCTCAGGTGGTGGAGAAATGAACGCTTTCCGTATTGTATTTCTTTTGGTGAATAAGATAGGATGGCAATGTCTGAAGCAGATCCGTAATCACTGTCCAATTTGAGTTTTATTTTCTCTTCCTTTTTACAGGCTTTTACGGAGTCCTGTTTGATTTTCTGCAGATTTGCAATGTTGATTGCACCGTTTACCTTTTTGTAGTATTTCTCATTTAAAACCTGCAGAACTTTTATTTCAGCTTCTCCTTTGTTCACTAGCTTGTCAATTAATCGTGATAAGTCACTTGCCAGCATCTCTGGATTGTTTCGAAACATTCCTAAAATAGGCATCTTATCTCTATCAAAGTCAGGGGCAATGATTTTTGGCTTGTTTTCTACTCTGGCCTGCTGATATTCGTTGTCAAGTTCAGCAAATTGGTTGCAATGGTCTATGATGTTTTCAGTTGACCTGTAATTGGTAGTTAGATTAATTTCCTCCACATCAATTCCCAGTCGATTTTTCACCCGTTTTTCATAATTAGTGAAGAGGTCAACGGTAGCTCCTCTGAATCTGTACAGTGACTGGTCGTCGTCACCGACCACGGTAATGTTTCCTTCGTTTTCCAATGCAGATTTGGCTATTGTGAAGTAGATGTCTTCCTGGATTAGATTGGTGTCCTGATATTCGTCAATCAAAACAATTCTGATTTCATCTAAAAACATGTCCAGCTCATTGCTTTTTAGTTTTTTAAGAAATTTGGACTCAAGCATTGCAAAATCAATGGTGTTCCTGTCTTTTAATGTTTTCTGATATTCTTTTATACAGTCAAGGGCTAATCTCTGACCGCTTTTTTCCTGTGTTTTAGCATATAATTCATTGAAGTCAATTTGGTCGTAAAAAAGCCTATTTTTTATTTCCATAAGAATTTCGCTCATTTTTGATGGTTCCTCCAATTTAGGCTTTCCGCTCAAATCCTTTAAGTATTCGACCAGATTCTTGTTGAGATATTTCTCATCTTCAATTAGAATTTTAATCATTGCGGAATTGGCGACAAATTCTTCAATAACTATTGACTGATTTTCTCCAGGTTTTTTATGGTCTCTAAGTAATTCTTCAGCTATACTATCTGTGGTTCCAAGTGTTATCTGGTTGAAATCAATCCTTTCTATTTTTGCAAGCTTTGCACCGGTTTCAAAACTCCCGTCACAGTATTTATCTTCAAGATGGGTTTTTATTTCATCACCCCATCCAAGGATTCTTGAATACAATTCATCAGCAGCTTTTTTTGTAAATGTTGTTGCTAAAATTTCAGAGGGGTCTATTCCATCTACAAAAATGTATTTTAATATTTTCAATACCATTACGGTTGTTTTTCCAGATCCGGGTCCTGCAACAATAAACAGGGACTTGTCAGGTTCAGATAAAATAGCCTTTTGTTGTTGTTTATTTGAAGAGATGTCTCTTTTAAGGATATTTACAATTATGTCTTCAAATTCTTCATATGAAATCATTTTTTCCCTCTTTGCATATATTTATTAATTTATGTTATTATGTTATTAATAAATAATAAGTGAGAGTCCATTTGAAAAGTATTCATCAGATTCAGATTTTGCTAAGGATTAATTGGATTTTTCAATACTTTTTTAAATAAGTTATATTAAATATAATCTTATGGGAGTTTGAAATACTTTCCATGATATGCATAAAAAGTTGGAAGATTATTCTTCTAACTTTTTTTCTGTTTTTAATAGTAGTTGTTTTCAAATGCTCTCTGATTTGATTTATATAACACTATAATCAAATATTAAATATTAATAATTTATATTTGTGGGAAATATGTCTGATTCTGATAAAATTGATATGTTTAAAAATGATGTTCGTTATAGGGATAATATTGCTCATGTAGAGACTATTCCCGCTAAAAAAGCCAGTTTCAAAAAAGTGGACAATCTTAATGAAAAAATTATAGGATATCTGGAATCAAAAGATATGAAATTATATGAACATCAGGCAGAAACCTATGAATCGATTAAGGATGGAGAACATGTCATTATCACCACTCCCACTGCATCAGGAAAGACATTGGCCTTTAATTTGCCCATACTTGAAACCATGATAGAGGACAGGGATGCAACAGCACTGTATATCTATCCTGCAAAGGCTCTTTCCAATGACCAGCTTCATGTGCTGGAAAATCTTGAAAAGGAACTGGACTTAAAGATTAATCCAAGAACATATGATGGGGATACTCCAAGGGAGGATAAGAGAAATATCCGTGAAAAATCACGCATCGTGCTGACAAATCCCTATCAATTGCATCTTATTTTATCCTGGCATCACCAATGGTCTAGGTTTTATCGCAATTTGAGATATATCGTAATTGATGAGTCTCATTATTATAAAGGGGTTTTTGGGTCCAATGTGGCATTTTTAATTAAAAGGCTAAAAAGAATAGCCAATTTTTATGGTGCATATCCTCAGTTCATATTGTCTTCAGCTACCCTTGCAAATCCTCTGGAACTTGCAAACAGATTGACGGGTGAGGAATTTAAGCTGGTTGACAATGACACTTCCCCAAGCGGTGAAAAGGACTTTATCTTATATAATCCTTTTAAAAATTACCGTAGAAACAAGGTCAATATGCATAATGCTCCTTCGGTACATATGGAAACAGAAAACATTTTCATGTATATGATGTTAAAGGAAATTCAAACATTATGTTTCACCGTTTCAAGAAAAACCACTGAATTAATTGCAATGTGGGCTAAAAAGGACATGACTCAGGTTAAAGGAAAACTTGCCCATAGAATTGCAGCATATCGTGCAGGTTACAGGCCAGAGGAACGGCGTGAAATTGAAGACGGTCTTAAAAGCGGCAAGTATCTGGGAGTCACATGCACAAATGCATTGGAATTGGGTATTGATATAGGGTCTTTGGATGCTGTTATCATTTCAGGCTATCCTGGAACAATGATATCCACATGGCAACAGGCTGGTCGTGCAGGCAGAAGCTCTCAGAAATCTTTGGCTGTTTTAATAGCTTTTGAAAACCAGCTTGACCAATATTTTATGAACAATCCAAAGTTTTTCTTTGATAAGCCTCATGAAAATGCAATCATTGATTTATCCAATCCTATCCTGCAGGAGGCTCACCTGCTGTGCGCTGCAAAGGAGCTGCCGCTGAAGTATGATGAGATAGAAAAATATTTCCAAATTGATGATGACGCATTGGATGAAATTATTTCCAAAAAGGATTTGCATATCAATGCTCGGGGCGATTATATGTATCCTTATGATGACAATCCTGCACTTGACCATTCCCTGGACCAAATTTCAGGCGAAGAATTTAAGATAATGAATAATGGAAACCTGCTTGAAACAATGGAGAAGTCACAGGTTTATAGGGAAGCCCATGAAGGAGCTATTTTAATCAACAAGGGAGACACCTATGTTGTAAACAGTGTAAGTCTATCAAGAGGATTTGTCAATGTCAGCAAAAAAACTGTAGATTATCATACGATGGTTTTAAACCAGACAGACATCAATATCAAAAGGAAACTGTCCAAGACAAAATACGGCAATCTGACAATCCATTTTGGGGAGCTGACAGTAAGCGAAGATTACTTCAAATACAAGAAAATGCAATTTTCAAAATCTGTAGCTACCTATCCGCTTGACCTGCCTCCTTTGAAATTCAATACCAAGGGATTATGGTTTACAATTCCAAAAAGCGTCAAGGATACTCTGGAAGACATGTTTCCAAATGAGGAAGAGGTGTTTGCAGGTGGCCTTCACGGGGCCGAACATGCATTGATTGGTCTTTTTCCTCTTCATACGATGTGTGATAGATTTGATATTGGGGGCCTTTCAACAAACTATCATGAGGATACTCAGGAGGCTACCATTTTTATTTATGACGGTTATGAAGGTGGAATTGGAATATGTGAAAAAGCAGTGGATGTATTTGTTGACCTTTTGAAATCTACTCTTGACCTTTTAAACAACTGTACCTGCCAAAGCGGATGTCCTGCCTGTATATATTCCCCAAAATGCGGTAATGATAACAAGCCACTTCACAAGAATGCAACAAAATACATTCTGGAATATATGTGCAGGTTGATATCTGATGACGCTTCAGCCGTAACTGAAAAGGTCAATGAAGAAATCATATCTGAAAAAGTAGACGATGAGGAAGACATCCAATTCAAAGATGCACTGGAACTATACAATAAAAATGATTTCTCACAGGCGAAGGATATTTTAAATAATGTAATCAGTTCAAACAAGAATCACGTTGATTCTTTGGCTTTGATGGCTAAAATATTATATTTGCAGGATCAACGGGATATCTCCAAAATGTTTGTGAAAAGGGCATTGGCTATTGACAGGTCAAATGAAATGGCTAATGAACTTGATGTTTTATTGAATAATAGGCAGCCTTTGGCCAATGAAGATATTGATGTTGAAATCAATACCATAGACGATGAGGAAGTATTGTATGAAGAGGCATATGATTTATATGCACAGGGGGATTTGGATACTGCATCTGAACTCCTGAAAAAATTATTGGACTTTGACAGTAAAAATTCAGAGGCTCTTGCCATGATGGGCTTGATATATTATCAATCAGGGATATTTCCAAAGGCTGTAGAATACTTTAAGAAAGCCTATAAAATAAATAAAAATGGTGAAATGGTTAAGGAGTTGAAAATGAGGGTATGTTAGTCAGTTCATCCGTAAGGTGTGAAACCCTCTTCAAAGTGTTCGCGAAGTTTTTCCAGCTCTTTAGGGATGTTAATTTTCTGTGTACAATGGTCGATACATTCTTTACAATATGTGCACTTGTCAGCAGGTGTTTCTTCGTTTTTGAGTTTATCATAGTATAATCTATAAATGTTTGATTCAGGCTGGTTTTTGCTTGCATTATAAATGTGGAAATAATCTGAGATTGGAATTTCAGAGGGACATGAATCTAAACAGTATTCACATTCGCTGCATGGAACTGCAAGTTTTGAATAAAGTTTTTCAGCCATTTTTGATAGGAATTCATTTTCTTCATTGGTTATTGGCTCAAAGTTTTCAAACGTATCGCAGTTATCATCCATATCACTCATTTTGTTCATTCCGCATAGGACCATTTTCACATGTTCAAGTGATGCGCAGAATCTTATTGCAAAGCTGGCGATAGATTTGTCGGGATTAAATTCATTAAAATCATTTTTAATTTCTTTAGGTGGATTGACGATAACTCCGCCTTTCAAGGGTTCCATTACATATACGTCAAGACCGTACTCCACACATAAGTCATAGCATTTGTGTGCCTGAATTGATTTGTCTTCCCAATCAAGGTAGTTAAGCTCCAATTGGACGATATCCAACATGTCGCCATACTTGTCGAGAACTTTTTTTAGCAAATCAGCATTGTCATGGAAACTGAATCCGATTTTTTTGGCTGTTCCGTTTTCCTTCATTTTTTTAATATATTCAAATGAATTATTTTCTTCAGCTAATTTTAACCAGGGTATGTTAATATTGTGGATGAAAAAAACGTCAAAATAGTCAATTCCGAGCCTTTCAAGCATTTCATTAACGAATTTATCGTTATCTTCAGGTGAAGTCAATGCCCATGTCGGCATCTTATCGCAAATCTGATATGATTCTCTAGGGTATCTTTCGACGATTGCCTTTCTGATGGCCACTTCACTGACTCCATTGTGGTAAGCGTATGATGTGTCAAAATAGTTAAATCCTTTTTCCATGTATTTGTCAACCATTTCGTTAAATAGTTCCTGGTCAATTTTTGCAGGGTCCTTAATGTCGGTTTGCGGCAGTCTCATACAGCCGAAACCAAATTTTGATTTGTAATCCATAATGCTATCTCCAAAATTATAACTAGTTTTATATATCAATTACAATATATTTATATGTTGTCAATTGCAACAGTTTATTGTTATTTTTTTAAATTTCAAATTATTACTGGGATATTGTCAGAATATTAAATATGTTTATTAATAAACAAAACTAAAATTATAATATTAATATTTAATAGGAGACATAAAATGCATGAATTATCAATGGCTCAAGGTATTCTTAATGCAGTTATAGAAACTGCAGAAAGCAATAATGCAACTGAGGTTAATGAAGTCACTATAGAACTTGGCAGACTGGCAATGGTAAATCCTGAACAATTGAAATTTATTTTAGGAGTTTTAGTTGAAAACACTATTGTTGAAGATGCAGAAATTAAGTTTGAGGAGATTCCTGTAGAAATTGACTGCCGTGAATGTGAATTTCATGGAAGCGCCATACTTGATGATAAAGATCATTATGCCCCTATGGTTAAATGTCCTGAGTGCGATAGTCTTGCAGTTGAAATCCTTAACGGAAGAGACATTGTTGTTAAAAATATTGTTATAGAAAAACCTGAAGATAATTAATTAAAAGGAGTTGAAAATATGCACCAAGTGGCTGATGTTGAAGTAGCAAAAAATATTATGGATGCCAATAAGAGATTGGCTGAAAAGAATTTAAAAAATCTGGAAGATAAGGAAATATTCTGTGTTGATTTTGTTGGAGCCATTGGTTCTGGTAAAACAACTTTAATTGAAGAAATTATTGATAATACTGATTATAATATAGGCGTAATTGCAGGAGATGTTATATCTGAATTTGATGCCGGACGTATTGAAAAGCATGATGTGCCTGTAGTAGGTTTAAATACAGGTAAAGAATGTCATTTAGATGCCCATTTGGTAGGTCATGGTCTTCATGATTTGCCGTTGGATGATTTGGATATGATTATCATCGAAAATGTTGGAAATTTAATTTGTCCTGTTGACTTTGAATTGGGTTCTCATATGAGAATAGTCGTTGTCAGTGTTACTGAAGGGGATGACACTGTTGAAAAACACCCATTGATTTTCAAAACTTCAGATGCAGTCGTAATTAACAAGGTCGATTTGGCAGAGGCGGTTGGTGCTGATGCTGATAAGATGGTTGCTGATGCTAAAAAATTAAATCCAAATGTTAAAATCATCAAATCCAGCCTTAAACAGGGCAGCGGATTGGATGAAATTATCAAAGCTATTGAAGAAAAGAAGAATAGTTTATAATTGCTTTAAGGTGGTTTCATGAAAGTATGGGTCGATATATCAAATGCTCCTCATGTGAGATTTTTTAAGGATGTAATCAAATATCTTGAAGCTGAAGGTGAGGATGTAATAGTTACCGCAAGACAATTTGGTGATATTCATAAACTGATGGATATGTATGATATCGATTTTATATCTGTTGGCAAGCATGGTGTAAGTTTATATGACAAATTAAAGGAAAGCACATCAAGAGTTTATAATCTTGTTGATGTTATTCATGATGAAAAGGTGGATGTTGCCCTTAGCAAGCATTCTATAGAACTTCCTAGAATTTCATTCGGTCTGGGAATTCCAAGTCTATACGTTTTAGATAATGAACATGCATTGGCTGCCAATAAGCTGACCCTTCCGTTATGTGACAGAATAATCACTCCTAACATAATAGACATGTGGAAACTGATGAAATTTGGAGCCGATCCTAATACTATTATCTCTTATGATGGAACTTCTGAATTGATGCATTTTAAAAGTTTCAAATATAATGATAATGTTTTTGATGATTTGAACCTTGATTTGAAACATCCGAGAACTATATTGATGAGACCAGAACCTTCCCTTGCTTCATATTTGGATGCTGATTGTAGAAAATCAGTTTTGTCCCCTATTGTTGATGAACTAAAAAATGTGGCTAACATTTTGGTTCTTCCAAGATTCAAGGAACAGGCTGAAATATTTGAGGGAATCGAAAATGTTTCAATATTGAAGCCGCCTGTAGATACTTCAAGCATAATCAAAAAATGTGATTTAGTAATTGGTGCTGGAGGAACAATGAACAGGGAGGCCGCAATTTTACAGACTCCTGTAATATCATGTTATCCTGGAGATACATTGTCTGTGGACCAATATTATATCAATAAAGGTTTAATGTATAGATCTGTCAATACTGAAGATGTTATCAACAAGGCATTGGAGTTCATAGTCAATCCACATGAAAAAATTGATGTTAAGACTGATGACCTATTCCAGATAATTATCGATAATCTTTATGATTTAGCCAGAAATGGTAAATAGTTTTTTATAGTAGATAATGCCATATATAATTATTAGTATTTAACTTAAATTTTTTTGGGCTGGTAGCTCAGATGGGAGATCGTCGCCTTGGCATGGCGGAGGCCCCGGGTTCAAATCCCGGTCAGTCCACTTTTATATTTTTAAATTGATAAAAATTGTGATTAGAATATGTTATTAATTGCTCAAAATCATTTACAATTAATTGTAGAAGTTGCAATAATGTTATTTGTAATATGGGTGTTCACTCTTAACTTAATTCCATTATCTCTTAGTGTTGTAACATTTTTGTCCCTATTTTTAATGGGTGGTTTCACACTTCTTTTTGGAGCAGATATTGCATTGTTAGTAATATCTTCGAGTCAAGCAGAATTCACTCACCCTTTTGGACCCTTGGCATTACTTGCGACCATAACCGCATTTGCTTCGCTGAAGGTGATGAAGGAATCGGGTGTAGATATAAGGCCGCTTAGAAGATTTGTAATATTATTTACTGTAGGTATTACTGTATTCGGTGGATTAATGCACAGGTCTTTCTTGATTTTATGGGTTTTAGGATTGTTCTTAGGTTATTTAATAATTTCAAAATCATTCAGAGAAAAAACAGTTCTTACCGGTAAAAGAATTTTAATGTTTGTAGGAATTGCTGTTGTAGGTTTAGTTTCTCTTGAAGCTTTATCTCGAGTGACTGGAATGACCATTTTCTCTCCACTTTTAAGATTAGGTAGGATTGAACAATATTCCTTATCAAGTATTAAAACAGTATTAAATAACATTCAGTTAATTGGACACAGCGGTAAGGCATCTTATTGGGGTATTGAAGGAACAGCATTTGCCGAAGGTTATATCACCTTGCCGATGCAATTTGTTTTATTCTTTGGTTTGCCATTCCCTATGTTCTTTGGTATATTGGTTAACCAGAAAGATACAATTGATTATATGCTTCCGGGCATATTTGGATATGGTTTTGACTTTGGATATTTAGGTTTAGTTGGATTGATGGTATTTACTTTAGGAACTATAGTAATCGGTCTTAAAGTATTGACTCAATACAGAGAAAAAAGAGAGAAAAATAATAAAAAATATCTTGGTAGAGAGGTATTATTAACAGGTGCATTAGCTTCATTTTGTGCACAATCTTTAATTGGTTTATTTGTATTTAACAGAACAATCAATGGTATGGCATTGTTAACTTTCATATTTGTTGGAACATTGATTTTAGCTAATGTAGTTTCACTTAAAACAAGATCATAGGAGTAATTATAAATGAAAGCATTAGTATTACTTGGATGTCCTGAAACTCCATCACAAACTCCGATGGCAGTTTATGTCTTCAATAAATTGACAAAACTGGGTTATGATACAACAATTGCTGCCAATCCTGCAGCTTCAAAATTAGTAAAGATATCTGACCCTGAAGGATATTATAAACTTAATTTAGTTGATTTGGAAAGAACTTTGGGAGAAATTAATGAAGGTGATTATGATTTATTGGTAGGATTTGTACATAAGGACGCCGCAGCTTCTTTTTTTGTAACTTTCGATCAAATTTTAAATACCAAATCTCTCGCATTAGTGTTTTCAAGGGATATTAATGAAGTTGAAGAATTTGTTAATATGATTGAAGAAAGTGGAAGCAATGCTAAGATAGAGGCTATAAGGGCATTCCACAATCCTTCACCGATTAAAGTCAAATTCGATAAAGCAATCAAGGAGTTTGAATGATATGTCTTTTTGTTTAGATACTTATCTTCAACAGTCAGATAATTATGAAATCCATGCTTCAAAAGCTGGTTTTAAGGACTGTGCAATGATTATCAGATATAAGGCTGATGATTTAGTTTACATAAAACCTGGAGATGAGGTTTTAGGCGTTAGGGTTATTGGAATTCCACCAATACCAATTGGTTTTGACAATGAAAAAGGGACTGTTTTTCTTCCTTATACCAAACCGTGTCATGGAACATCTGTTGTTGAATTGCCAATAGATAAAGAAGAAGTTGAAAAAATAAAGAAACTAGACACTGGTAATAAAAAATGAAATCAACTGTTGTAGGTAGCTTTCCTAGTGAAGAAAGCTCACCGTCTAGTTTTAAAGATAAGTTATCCAGTGCTTTGGGGGCTTACGATCCATTTAAAAAAGCAATTAAAGACAGCGTTATCGCTCAGCTTGATGCAGGTGTGGATATAGTCTCTGATGGTCAGGTTAGAGGAGATATGGTTTCTATTTTTACAAAATATATTCCTGGGATGAAATTGGAAGATGGCAACACTGTTGTAGTTTCCAAAATTAGAAGACCAACTCAGGAAATATCAGTTAAAGATTTGAATTATGCAGGCAGTGTTGTTAAGGATTATTATAATGGTAAAATTCCGGAAGGTAAGGGAATTAAAGGAATTATTACAGGTCCAACAACTATTATTCATTCTTCAAGAATTCAATCTTTTTATAAAAATAAGGAAGATGCAATAATTGATTTGGCAAATTCACTTAAATTTGAAGTGGATGCCATAGCCAAAAAGGCTAATCCTGTTTATATTCAAGTTGATGAACCGTTCTTGTCAACTGGAATGGTTGATATGAAAGTAGCAAAGGAAGCTATTGATATTTTACATGAAAATCTTGAAGTCCCATTGGCTATGCATGTTTGTGGAACCTTAGAAGATGCATTCAAAGACCTTGCTAATTTCAACGTTGATATTCTGGATATGGAATTTGCAGGAAATAATGTAAATTTGGATGTTTTGGAAAAAAATGCAAGTTTGATAAAAAATAAAAAAATAGGTTTTGGATGTGTCGATTCATCTGTTAATGAGGTTGATGAAATTTCCGATATTGATAATCTTGTTTCTAAGGCAGTTGACATTGTGGGCAAAGATAATTTGCTTCTAGATCCGGACTGTGGATTAAGGAGAGCCCCTAAGGATGTTGCTTTTGAAAAATTAAGATTGATGAATCAAATTAAGGATAAATATACCTAATGCTGATATAATGAATAAAAAAATCAAGATAATAATTATAATTGTTGTTGTTTTAGTTTTAGCTTATACTGCGTTCTATTTCACTGATTATAGACATGCCGAAAAAAAGGCAACTGATTTGTTAAACGGAACTGAGAACGTTTCTGTAGTTAAACAGGATTATGGGTATTTTCTAAATGGTTCAGGTAATGACACTTTGCTAATTTTTTATCCTGGAGCTAAAAATGATTATTTATCTTATCTTCCCCTTTTGATGAATATTTCTAGTAGGGGAGTCGATTGTGCCTTAGTTCAAATGCCTTTCAATTTCGCATTTTTAGGTGAGAATACAGCCGATTCAATAATTGATTCAACTAATTATTCTCATTATGTATTGGCGGGTCATTCATTGGGTGGACTTTCTGCAGCTGGATTTACCAATCATAGTGGTAAAGGTGATGCTGTTGTATTATTGGCTGCATATCCGAACAGTCATGTAAGCAAACCTGTCTTGTCAATTTACGGTTCCAATGATAAGATACTAAATATGAAGGCCTATAATGAGTCAAAGCCATTGATGGACAACTTGACTGAATTTGTAATTGATGGTGGTAATCATGAGCAATTTGCTTATTATGGCTATCAGGAAGGTGATGGAGAAGCAAAAATCACTCCTGAAGATCAGCAAAAGCAAACTGCGGATAAAATATTGGAATTCATCAGTAAATTGTCTTAAATTTTTTGATTAAATGCCTAATTTAAAAAAATAAAAGTAGTTTAGGAAATATTCAATTTCCTAATTTTATCTATATTCATGTTTAAAGTTTTTATCATATAACTTAGATGGGTTGAAATCACCGGGGTCCAAGACATCTCCCACCACAATCATTGCAGTCTTTGTTATATTGGCATCTTTAACTTTTTGTGCAATATTATCAAGTGTTCCTTTAATTATTTCTTGGTCTTCCCATGTGGCTTTTTTCACAACTGCTATAGGCGTATCTTTTTCATAACCTACCAACAACTCTTCGACAACTTTGTCTATCATGCCAATTCCTAAAAAGATACACATGGTTGCATGATGTTTTGAAAAACTTGCAATGCTTTCACCAGCAGGTTTGGGTGTTCTGCCTTCAGGACGTGTAATGATTACACTTTGTGAGATTTCAGGCAATGTAAGTTCTGCTTCCAAGATACTGGCTGTACCGAATAGTGAACTGACACCAGGAATAATCTCGTATTCGATGTCATGTTTTTTAAGTTCACGAATTTGCTCTCCTATTGCACCATAAATTGATGGGTCTCCTGTGTGTACACGAGCTACCAATTTACCTTCATTAACTGCTTCAGTTATTATGGCATCTGTTTCATCTAAATTTAAATATGCACTATTGTGAATTTCACAGTCATCCTTTGCAGGATTTAAAACTTCTTTATTTACAAGTGAACCTGCATAAATAATAACATCAGCATTTTCAATTACTTTTCTTCCTTTTACGGTTATCAAATCAGGATCTCCTGGACCTGCACCAATGAAAATTACTTTTCCTTTCATGATATAATTTTTTATTTCAAGTATTATTTAATAATTATGTATCAAATTTGACCTTTAATTTCAACAAACTTTATTAATTTTTAAAATAATTAAAAAATATGGACAAAAAAGGTTTTATTTCTATTGAATATTTGTTTTTAATCTTTATTGTGTTGATTATTGCTGTTGGATTGTTATTTTTCACATCGGCATCAATTGGTTCAACAAATAATATTGCTGACAATGTTGAGCATAGGCTGATTTTGGATTATGTGGCAAATATGATAAATCAGGTTAATGCAAATGGCGAGGGATATTCGATTTGGATTTATCTGGATTCAAAACCAGGTTTTTATGAAATTGATGTTGAAAAGAATAAGTTGACGATTGAATTTTCAAATAAAAAAGGTGAAACGCTGGTGCTGCCGTTAAAAATAGAGTCTAAATATAAATTGTATAGTGGAAGAAGTTATTTAATCAGCAAAAACGATGATGGGGAAATTGTGATAAAATGATGGGCAATAGAGGACAGATTACAGGAGAATATCTGCTTTTGGCGGGAGTATTGATAATTGTTGTGATGATGTCACTACAGTTTATAGCTTTTGAAAATGAATTGAACACGGCAATGGGCGCTGCCAGAAATGGCGTAACTGAAGGGATCGGAACATCATCCGTCGCAATATATTCAAAAGATTCATATAATGATTATGCATCATCTAAAAGTAGTTTGCTGCATCCATATTCTGTAGAAATTATCAATATTACATATAGTGATTTGGGCAGGGATAATAATTATGATAAGCAAAAAATCCAGTTTAAGGTCTATGCCAAGGTATCGGACAAGTACAGTAAAAGTGAGCTTGATTCGATAGGAGACAGGATTAATTATAATTTAAGAAAATCACTGGCAATTTGCTTTAACTCAACATCATCCACAAACAAATTGTACAATCCAGTTTTTTCACCCCATTATGTTTTCACAACAGCTAACATTAAATGGGTTTAGGTAGATAGTATTAATAGTGATAATTATGGATAGATATGAAAAAGGAAAGGAATGTATTGAAAGTATTCAGAATATGTCAGTTGAAGAGATTTTCAAGGATTTGGAAGATATTGCACCTGATTTGTCAAGATTTGCAATTGAATTTCCTTACGCTGAAATTTACACCCGTGATGAGGTTGATTTAAAAACAAGGGAATTATGCACAGTTGCTGCATTGACTACAATCGGAACAATTCCACAGTTGAAGGACCATATTAATGCAGCATTGAATGTTGGAAATGAGCCTAGTGAAATTGTTGAAATAATAATGCAGATGAGTGCATATGCGGGTTTTCCAAAAGCAATCAATGGTGTGGTTGCTGCAAAAGAAGTTTTCACTGAAAAAGGTTTATTATGAGTGATGAATTTTCTTCACAAACTTTTGATGCCGTTGCATCCAAACTTCAGGATGAGTTGATTGGTGTTATCTCAAATGATAAGCCGGTTAATGACTATGAACTGATTGTGTATAAATATGTCTTCATTTCTGAGTTGAAAATACCTGTTGTTGAAGATTTGGGTATTGAAATTGTTGAAGATGCATTTGTAATGTATCTGATTCCTGATGACCTGAAATTTGGTGTATTGGCTAAATTAAATGATGTTTTCGATAAGTTTGAATTGGTGTTCATGCCAAATTCATATGGTGTTATTAAATTGAAATTTTTGTTGAGTGATTATATTGTATAGTGATGAAGAAAAAAAGAAGTTGATGGATGATTTGGTTGAAATGGAAACTTTCAGAGCCGATGTCGGTGATGAAGGTAAAGTTTTACAGGAAGATTTAAAAAAATTCTTTTCAGAGGGCATTGGGGATAAACAGGATTTGATTTTTAGACTGGAACTCTATTTCTATGCATTCAAGCTGTTCTGCAGAAGGTCTGTCAGGATGGATGACGGTCAGTTCATAATCTATTTGAACGATTCCCTTTTGGAATGGAATTTAATAAAATTAGTAATGGATGATTTTACAGATTTTGAATTGGTTGTTGAGGGTGTAAAAGAAAATAATGATGTATTGCTGAATTTGAACTTCACATATCATTACTAGATTTTGAAAATCTTACGGGCATTGTTTGTTGTTATTTCATCAACAGTGCTCAAATCCATATCTTTAATTTCAGCAATTTTTTTAACTGCATTGACAACATTTGCCGGTTCGTTTCGTTCTTCTTTTGTCATAGCTAAATATGGGCTGTCAGTTTCTGTTAAGACATAGTTCAAATCTATTTTTTCAATTAAATCCTGATGATGTTTTGAATAGCACAGCATTGTTGAAAAGCTCATGAAACAGTTGTCCCTATTCATGATTCTTTTTGCAGTCTTTAGGCTACCTCCATAGCAATGGAAAACAAAATAGGGGATGTCGTCATAATCTTCAATGATATTTACCGCTTTTTTTTCACAATCTCTTACATGCATTACAATTGGAACTTTGTATTCGTTGGCAAGGTTTAAAAAGCTGGTGAAAATTTCCTGCTGCCTTTCCCGAAGTGCCTTGTCTGTTACATAATAATAGTCCATTCCCACTTCGCCAACAGCTACAATGTTTGATAGATTGTCGATTAAATGATTTTGAGCATCTTTCAATTCTTCATCTGTTGAATTCTGTGAGTTTACAGGGTGAAAACCGAATGTCGGATAAATGAAATCTTCATATTCTTTTGAAAGTTCTAAAACGTTTTGATTGCTTTGTTTGTTAAAGCCTGATGCTATAATTAAATCCAAATTGTCCTTTGCTCTTTTTAAAACTTCTTCACGGTCTTCATCAAAGTCTTCAAAATCAATATGGCAGTGTGTGTCAATCATTATTTAAACTCCAAATCTTCTGTCTCTTGCTTGGTATGATCGAATAGCTCTAATAAAATCGACTTTTCTTAATTCTGGCCATAATGTTTCACAGAAATACAATTCAGAATAAGATGATTGCCAGAGTAAAAATCCGCTTAAGCGTTCTTCTCCACTTGTTCTGATAATCAGGTTAGGATCATCCAATCCTTCTGTATAAAGGTTTTTGCTTACCAGATCCTCATCGACATCGTCGACGGTAATCCTGCCTGCTTGCACTTCTGAAATAATTTTTTTAAATGAGTCAATAATTTCTAAACGACCATCATATCCTATAGCTAAATTAAATAATCTTTTCTTGTAGTGTTTGGTAGCTTCCTCTGCTTCCTGAATAGCTTCTTTTACATTGTCTGGCAGTAATTCGGTTCTTCCCACAACTTTAACTCTCACTTCGTTTTTATGGATTTTTTCATGGGTTACTAATCGTTTGAAGTTTTTAACAAATAAATTCATCAAACCTTCAACTTCGTGTTGTGGTCTATTGAAATTTTCTGTTGAAAAAGCATATGCTGTAATGATTTCTATTCCAAGTTCTATACTCCAGTCTAAAACTTTTTCTAAGGTATCTACTCCGATTTCATGCCCTTTGACCACATCTATATTTCCCTGGAGTTTGGAAAATCGTCTGTTTCCATCCATGATTATGGCAATATGTTTCGGCATTTTTTCAGGTTTTAAATCACGAGAAATGTACCATTCATAAATCTTGTATAATATGTTTTCTCCCATTTTAATCACAATGATTTGTTTTCCATATGCATGTCTTTTTTTTTAATCCTTTGCTAAAAGTTCGGCCAAAATCAAACTTCTGACATAACCGTCAATGCTCTGGTCTCTGCTTGTATCAATATAAACTCTATCCATTCCAAATGTAATTGCACCATAACTAGGCCAGGAATTTAGCAATACAAGTGTTCTAAATATTATATTTCCAACTCTTCCATTTGGGGCAATAATAACATTGCATTCATCATTAATTGCTTTTTCAATTAAAATGTGGTAATTTTTGACTTCTTCATCTGTATTTTCCTGAATGATTTTTGTTAATTTTTTACTGTCTTTAAGTGAGTTGGAGACTTCTTTTCCTCTTCCGAAATCGTCTTCTCTGCCTTCGGCAAGAATTGCAATTTTAGGTTTTTTTCCAACCTGTTTTAGGAAGTCGCAACATTGCATTGCCAGTTTATATCTGTCTTCAACAGTATTTCCTTCATCGATTCCCACAGGTGTTAACAGGAATTCATATCCCTCTTTATTGACGTAAGTTGCCCTTGAAAGATTCGGATATTTTTCCTTCAATTTTGTCATGATATTGGATGCTGGAAGTGATCCACGTATCACACAGTCGATGTTTTTGTCCAATACTGCCTTGATTAAATCTACATCGTTATACATCAATATTATGTCGTTTTTTGGGTGTTTTTCTTTGAAAATATGACATGCCTGAATAATATTTTCATTTTCTCCAACACCAATAGCTATTCTTGTCATTAGTTTATGTATTTATTTTTCATTATAAATTAAGTTTTTCTTAATTGGTGATGTTTACATTGTATCTAATTATAACTTATTTTATAATATTGTTATACGAATTCTTTATTAGTAGAAAGGATTAACTTTATATTATGAATGAAAATGAAATTTTTAAATTGGTTGGTTATGTAATTGCATCGGAATATAGGACAAATATTATAAAATGTATAGGAAATGATATTAAAATTCCTTCAGTTATTGCCGAAGAAGTGGGCTTGAGAACCAATCATGTCTCCAATGTATTGAAAGAATTAAAAAAGGAAGGTATTGTTGTTTGTTTAAATGAAGAAGCTAAAAAAGGACGTTTGTATAAAAACACTGATTTGGGTATTGAAATTTTAAAATATGTTTAAAAAATAAAAATAGAAAAAAGAATTTATACGAATTAATTGTTAAAACTGTCAATTGCGGAATCAACTAATTTGATTACGGATTCCTTTAAATCCGGATAATTTTCATTAATTGCAACAGGAATGTTATCGCAATAAACTACTTCTAACCCGTGACTAAGTGCGTCTTTAGTCGCAACATCAACTGCAGCTGCTTTAAGTTCAGTTAACATCACATCTGCCTTATCAATATATTTTTCAATGTCTTTACGTAATAACGGTCTGTTTGATAAGTGTGCAGTAGTTCCAATAACTTCACAGTTATAATTATTTTCCAAGTATTCCACCAATTTGTCTTTAACAGATTCTGGTGCTGTAGTTGCAAACAATACTTTTTTACCTGTCAGGTCGCCCAATGGCTTAGGTCTGAATACGGTTGAAATCACTGTTGCATCAGGATTTACATCAGCTACAAAATCTTCTATTTTTTTTATTTTGTCTTTATCAGCCATAGGTTCTTCACACATAGTCAGGATAACTAAGTCTCCAAGACCAACTCTGTATGGTCCGAAATATGTGGTCAGGTTCTCAATTGGTTGATTTGCTCCAATCAACGCTATTTTTTTATCGGTTTTAATTGGAGGTATTGCAGCTCCGCTTCCTTCAAATATTGCAAATTTGGAGTCAACTTTGTTAGCTAATTTCGCTCCCTGTTTCATGTTTGTCAGGAATACTTCACCTGCCATTCCACCGCCGCAGCGTCTGCATCCGATTGTTAGTATTCTGCTCATTAATGCATCTTCCCAATGGTCGCTTGCTGCATGAACTCCTTTTTCAGATTGTTCTAGTAAAAATTCAGCATTGATTTTTAACTTTTCGCCGTGAACTATTTCCGGTTCTTCAGGTCCTCCTCTTCCCATGGCAATTACACAGGGTTCATATCCGTTCTTGTCAATCAATCTTGAAACAAATCCTGAAACTGCAGTTTTTCCAATACGCTTTCCGGTTCCAAGAATTGTGATGGATGGTTTTTCCATAATTTCATATTGTGAAGTTGGTTCAAATTTGAAATCAGGTCCTTCATATATTATTCCTTCATTTAAAACTTTGCATGCAATTTTAAATCTTTTAGGGTAATCTAGAATAGGTTCATCGCTCAAATCCATTACGGTATCGATGTCATATTTTCTAATCATGTCAACAATAATATTATATGGGATGTCCTTATCTTTTGCAAATTGAACCGGAACGCCCAACTTTTCTGAGTAAGATTCCTCGGAATCGTCTCTGAGTTTTTCAGTACCACCTATAAAAACAACAGCGGTTATGTCAATGTGTTCCATTTTATTTAAAGTATCTATTGCTTCTTTAGTCACCGGAAGATAATGTTCACCATCAACTAAACAAAGCATGTTGTTAACACCTTTCATAATATTTTATATGAAAGTTATTGTTATTAAAAATATTCAAAAAAAGTAAAAAAAGTAAGATTTAAGCCACATTTAGTTCTTTTTCAGAACGTGACACTAAATCTGCTAAGGAATTGCGAACATTTTCAGGAATTGAATTTCCCTCTTTATCAGCAATAACTTGTGAGATAATTTTACAAAGGACAAAAATAGCATGTTTGTGTTCAGCTTTTGTCTTATGTATGTGATGTGGGCTTATTTTTAGTGTAATGTATTCGCTACAGTCATTAGTTATTTGATCATCTTCTGCTAAGTATTTTAAAACATATACTAAAAATTGATGTAATTGTATCATTTCATCCTTATACATAACTATCTAACCTTTAAATTAACTATTCCGTTAGTTAAATTTGGACTGTCCTGAGATTCCTCAAGGATTATTTTTTCACGAACATATATCGCCGTGCAATCCCCCCGTCCATGGGTTATTTAAGATATTTTTCGTATTCAAATTGTATTAAATAGTGAAATTAATATCTTAACTCTCTTATTAATGAATTCGAAAAGAATTATTTTTTTTTTTTATTTATAATTTATATCCAACTTGGATGTTGGTTATTATGATAAATTATATAGAATTATAATTTATTATCACTTTTTTTTAATAATTATATATTGATAATAACTCATATTTAAATATTCCATCAAATTATCATTACAATAATTGATTTTTCAAGTTATATTCTAAATTTAATAAAGTGTCTTTAAGTCATTTACATAGGTTGTCAAAAATGTAGTTTTTTTTTGTTTTAATTTCTTAAAGTCTAATATTGAATTCATTTGTTTCAACAATTTTAGGCAATTTGCCTATTGTTCCAATATTTTCTTCGGAGATTATTAAAATTCCTTCATAATGTTCTTTATAATTTTCTGCTGCTTCTAATGCATTAGCAATCTTATCTTCAGAACTTTGACCGTTGACTTCATTAGCTATTCGTGTAGCGAGCCCATCAGCTATTGAAGGTGATTTGGAAATTACAGTTACGCTGTCGGATTTTCCAAAACTGATTGAATGACCTATTTTTCCAGATGATGTACATATTCCAAGCGGATTTTTTTGGGGTTTGATTTTAAATGCGATTTCATTTCCAAGGATTTCATTATTTGAATAGATTCCGCACAATGCTGTTTTATCATTAATTAGGGCAATATCTCCGCCGTTTTCAACAATTGAATATTTGGATTCATTTTCAATTAAATAATTGAGGGATAGCTCGGATATTGTTCCTGCAACACAGGCCATAGGTCCGACATCGCAGATATGTGATGACTTATTCATGATTTTAATTATTTGTGGTAATGATTCATCATTTAACTTGACTGGTTCTATTGAAAGCAGGAAATCTTTGTTTTTTGAAATGTAATTAGTTAAATCAGATCTTACTGTTAATATGAAATGTTTTAAGTGATGTTCTGTGAGGTCTGTTTTTAACCTAATGTGAGTTTCACCCAAGTTAATTTCTTCATAATTCATATTTTTTTATTTTAGAAATGGCATTATTAAAATTTTCGTGTAAAATTTCAATATACTATGTGTTATTTTTTTCATTAGGTAATATAACAGCCTTTTAAAGCTATTCAAAAGCAAAGTATTAAAAACCTTTATATATAATATTTAATTATTTATAATTTAGAAAAATAAATTAACACGTGTGATATTTGTGAAATCATTTGAATTTTTATCTGTTCCAAGAGAAGAAAAACCAAGGGAATGTGGAATGACCATGGTTTTGGACAAAGGTTTAGGCCTTGAAACTGCAGAAAGCCTAATGGATATTTCCGGAGAGTATGTGGATTATTTGAAATTTGGATGGGGTACATCAATCGTTCATGAACAGGATATAATAAAATCCAAGGTTGAAATGTATAAATCTCATCAGATTACTCCATATACTGGAGGAACATTGTTTGAATTGGCTTATAAATCTGATAAGTTGGAAGAGTTTTTTGATGAAGCGCATGAATTGGGTTTTCCGGCCATTGAAGTGTCTGACGGTTCTGTAAACATACCTCATGAAGACAAATTGGAATGTATCGAACTTGCAAAAAGCAATGGATTTGAGGTACTGTCTGAAGTGGGTAAAAAAGATCCAAATTTGGATAAGGAACTGTCATTGGATGAAAGAATCCAATATATGCAGGAAGAGTTGGATTCTGGTTCGTCACTGATAATAGTGGAGGCAAGAGAAGGCGGAAAGAATATCGGAATTTTCGATAAGGCAGGAAATGCAAAAGAGGATGAAATAGATTATATTTTAGACAATTTCAATGGAGACAGAATTCTTTGGGAAGCTCCAAATAAGGACCAACAGGTATTTTTCATACTGAAACTTGGAAATACTGTTAATCTTGGAAATATTTCAAGCGATGACATTACATCTCTTGAAACCTTAAGAAGAGGCCTTAGGGGAGATACCGTTGGTAAAATAGAATGATTATTATTTAATGATATGTAGTTATATGTTAAAATTGAAACAATAAACTCGGGCTATGGTTTCAATTAAAAAACCTAACAGAAGGTAGATAAATTGGCAACACGAACTATCGGTCAAATAAATCGGAAAATTGAAAACGGTGAAGCTAATATATATACGGCAGAGGAGTTTAAAAAACTAATAAAAAATGATGATGCGCCAAGTTTTGAAGAAGTGGATGTAGTGACTTGTGGAACATGTGGAGTGATGAGTGGAACAGCAGCCATTCTTAACTTCATAGTTTCAGGCCCTGGTGAATTCATAAGGGCCAATGAAGTGTACTTAAATGGAGTTCCTGCATATGCAGGGCCTTGTCCTAATGAATGGTTGGGATCCGTGGATGTGATTCTTCACGGTACTGCACATTCAATTTATAATCATAATTATGGCGGAGGATTCTTGTTAAAAGATTTGCTGGAAGGAAAATCTGTTGATGTAAGGGTTGAAAGTGCTGATGGCAAAACAATTGAAAATACAATAACAATTGATGACATTACTCGTGGACAGATTATAGGTGCACGTATGGCATTTAAAAATTACACTGCATTTACAAATCCAAACAGCGAAGCCATTCCATCAATTTTTGCAGCCACTCCTCTTGAAGGTAACTTATCCGGTCTGACATTTTCAGGTTGTGGCGATTTAAATCCTCTTCAAAACGATGTACCACATAATGTAATTAAAGAAGGCAAAAGAGTTCTCATAAACGGTGCGGAAGGATATATTTTGGGTGATGGTACAAGGTCAAGTCCCGAAAAGCCAAATCTGATGTTGACTGGTGATTTGACAAAAATGGATCCTTACTACTTGGGTGGATTTAAAACAGGTCAGGGTGGAGAAATCTATGATACTGTTGCCATTCCAATTCCAGTCTTGTCTGAAGAAATCTATAATAATTTGTTAATAACAGATGAGGACATTAATTTACCTGTTGCAGATATTAAGGGTCGTCATTTGCCGCTTGATGAAACAAATTACAGAAAAATGTGGGAAGGAAATGACTTAAGGCCACAACATGACCGATCCAAATGTTCCAAGTGTGACAGCTGTCTGGTTGAAGAGATTTGTCCTACTAATGCATTTGCAAAGAATAATTTAAATCTGGCTCATTGTTTCGGATGTGGAATGTGTGCTAATTTCTGCAGGCATGATGCCTTCAACATGAAGACTGGTGATGTTGATTTGACTATAAATGGTAGTGAAGTAAATATTCCGATTATCTGCAGACAGTCAGATAGGTTAAGGGGAAATAAACTGTCATTAAAATTAAAGAAAATGATTGAAGATAGGGAGTTTGAATTGTAATTGGTGATAAAATGACTTCTCAACAAAAAATTACAGACTCACCAATTGATTTTGCAGAAGATATAATTGAGGATGTTAAAAATTCAAAGGATGACGGCGTTTTAAAATGTGTGCAATGTGGAATGTGTACTTCAACATGTCCCGCTGCACGACACTCTGATTATAATCCCCGTGATATTATAGAAAGGGTTTTGGACGGGGATGTGACAATTATGGAAGATGAAAATATTTGGAATTGCTTTTATTGCTATACCTGCCACAGCGTATGTCCTGTTGGAAACAGTGTTTGTGAAGTTAACCAAATCCTTAAACAGTTTGCAATAACTAATGGAATTGGTTACGATAAGCTTTATGAGTATATGGGCTTTGCAGATAGCTATTTCACAGCGGCAATTGGTGCAATACCTGAAATCTTCTTTGAGGATATTGACAGGGATGTTCCTGGATGGTGGGATTTCAGACAGAATCTTGATGAGATTAGGGATGAATTGGAATTGGATCCTCCGTTGATGCCTTCAAAAGAAGTAATTAATGAAGTTAGTAAAATATTAACAATAACTGGTTTTAAAGATAAAATTGATAAAATAAGAGAATCTCAGGAGGAATAATATGAAGAACATTCCTGATAAAGATCTTTTACTGTTTAGAAGCTGTTTGGTAAGTGTGGAATATCCTGGAGTTGAAGCATCAACCAAGTTTGTCTTTGACAAATTAGGCATTGATTATGCAATTTCAGACAAACAAACATGCTGTACTGGACTTGGACATTATTCTGATGTTTTCAATCAGATTGATACAACAGCCATTGGGGCAAGGAATTTCAAAGTAGCCCGTGAATTGAATAGGCCTAATCTTGTAATGATGTGCGCTACATGTTATGCCATCAACAAAAAGTCAGTTAAGCTATTGAATAAAAAGGATGACTTGAGGGAACATATAAACAAGCTGTTTGATGAAAACGGCCTGTCCCATTTGAAATATGAAAAGGATGATTTAAAGCCAACTGAAAATATTTTTCATGTGGTGGATATTCTTTACGGCAAAAAGGATAAAATCAAAGAAAACATCAAATATGATTTAAGCGATTACACAATAGCAACCCATCACGGATGCCATTACTGTAAGGTTCACTATGAAGATACAATTGGTGGTGTAAGAGACCCGAATATTATGGATGAATTGATTGAGGAATGCGGTTGTAAGACCATTGGCTGGTATGATCATAAAAGAGCTACCTGCGGAACAGGATTCAGACAAAGATATTCCAATCCTGATTTGTCTTTTACCGCTACAGCGGATAAAATGAATGCCATTGCTGATGAGGATGTAGACATATTGGTACATTTATGTCCTAATTGCCATATCCAATTTGACAGGTATCAGCATCTGATTTCAGAACGTGAAGGCAGGAATTTCAGGGCTATTCATTTGAATATTACACAGTTTATGGCATTGGCTATGGGAGGAGATTTTGATAAGGTAATCGGTGCAAAGGCTCACACCGTTCCAATTGATTCAGTCATTAAAGAGTTGAAGGAGGTTGAAAAATGAGGGATGATTTAAAAGTTGGCGTTTTTTTATGTGAATGCGGTGGAAACATTGCAGATATTATAGATTTAGATGAAGTTAGAAAATCATTGGATGTTGAGTTTATCGGTCAATTTGAGAATTTATGTTCATTGAATGGACGTAAAATTATTAGGGATGCAATTTTTGACCATGATCTGGATAGGGTTGTCGTTGCAGCATGTTCACCTATAAGTCATGAAAAAACATTCCAGGATTATGTAAAACCTTTAAATCCTTATTTGATGGACATGGCAAATATAAGGGAGCAGTGTTCATGGGTGCATGATGATAGGAAAAGGGCGACCCATAAGGCAATTACATTAATCAATGCTTCAATCGAAAAGGTCAAGCAGTCCGATGCTGTAGATCCGATTTATTGCCAAACCCCTAAGGAAGTGGCAGTAATCGGAGGAGGTATTGCTGGAATGAATGCTGCACTGTCTCTTGCAAAGCAGGGAACTAAAGTTACAATCATAGAACAGTCCCCTTCAATCGGAGGACACATGGCCAAAATAGGTAAGGTGTTCTCACCGGTTAAGATTGCTGAAGAATGTGGAATGTGTCTTCTCAATCCGATACTGAATGAACTTGTTTGGAATGAAAACATTGAAGTGCTCACTAATTCAAAGGTAATTGAGGCTGAAAGAAGGGCAGGAACCTATAATCTGATTGTAGAGCAGTCTCCAAGATATGTGGATACTGAGAAATGTATTGCCTGCGGAAAATGCGCAGAAGTGTGTGAAGTGGAAGTTCCGAATGATTGGAATGACAATCTGTCAATGAGAAAAGCAATTTACCGGCCATTTGGACAATCTTATCCTGAAAGTTACGTTATTGATATGGATAACTGTTCTAAATGTGGTGATTGTTTTAGAACTTGTAACATGAAGGCCATTAGACTTAAAGGAAAGCCTGAAAAAACATTGCTGCAGGTTGGTTCGATTATCGTTGCAACAGGTCATAAGCTCTTTGACATGGAAAAAAGGCCTGAATACGGATACACAAGATATGCTGATGTGATTACACAATCTGAACTAGGACGTATCACTGGTGTAAATGGTCCTACAAAAGGAAAGCTTTTAAAATCAAATGGTGAAGTTCCGAAACGTGTTGTCATGATTCAATGTGTAGGTTCAAGGGATGAAAAGCCTGACGGACATAGATACTGTTCAAAAATATGTTGTACCGTGGCCTTGAAGAATGCCAATATCATCAAGCACAAATATCCGGACACTGACGTTTTGATATGTTACACCGATGTTAGAACTCCTGGAATGTTTGAGAAGTACTATAAGCACACTCAGGAAAATGAGGTGAGATTCTTAAGAGGCCGTCCCGGAGAAGTTGTTAAAAAAGGAGATAATTTCATTGTAAGAACCGAAGATACAATTAAAGGAGAATTTGTGGAAATTGAGGCAGATATGGTAGTGCTGTCTACTGCAATGGAACCTTCTTTAGGTACTCGTGAAATTGCTGAAATTTTAAACATAGGAACAACTGAAGACGGATTCATCAAGGAATCACATCCAAAAATCAAGCCTGTGGCCACTGATGTGCAGGGAATTTTTGTATGCGGAACAGCACAGGATCCAAAGGACATCACAGATTCTATCATGCAGGCGACAGCTGCAGCATCAAAGGTTTCAGAGTATAATTATGGTGGTGTTGAAATCGAACCGTTCATCGCTGAAATAGATAATGAAAAATGTACTGTCTGTGGGGACTGTATCAGCAGATGCAAATATAAGTCCATGAGTATACAGGATGATGAGATATACATTGATCCGATGAGCTGTACGGGATGCGGTAAATGTCTTGTAGGATGTAAAGAAAGGGCAATTACTGTAAACGGTAATGTCGATGAGAAAATAGTGGCCACCATAAATGGTGTATTATCTAAAAAACGTGAAGGAGAACGCATGATTCTTGTATTTTTAGATAACATCGGTTACACTGCCGCAGATAATATTGGAGTAAACAGGTTGTCTTATCCTGAATCAATACACATTATCAAGGTCATTTCAGTAAATCGTGTAAGTCCAAGACACATCAGATATGCACTTGAAAATGGTGCAGACGGAATATTCATCGGTGAATTCCCTGGTGATTTGATGTATGATGAAGTGGAACGTAAAATTGAAAAGGTTAAGGAATGCATTGCCGAAATGGGTCAAAATTCTGAAAGGGTTACCTTCTCAAAAGTTTATATTCCATACTTTACAGGTCTTGCCCGTAAATTGACAGACTTCGATAAGAAAATTGTGGAGTTGAATGAAGCTGAGTTGTAATTTACAACTTCAGTTTTTTTTATTTTTATTTATTTTCAAAATATAAACGATAATCTCTTTTTTTTTAATTAACAATGTAAAAATAGTCTTGAATTTTAAAAAAAGTAATAAAGATTTTTAGAAATTAATCTAAAAATCTCATTCTTGAGTTATTTTGCTGCAGTAGCGTTAATACTGTCGATAATTCCGTCAATTTCTGGAGTGTATAGGTTGGTGTCTGGATTAGTTGTCAAAATAATTAATTTATGTTCTTTTCCATCTTTGAGGAATGTAACTGACCTGAAATGGTCAACGTGGTCATCGAATGGAGCAGCAATTTCCGGTGGGAAAGTAATCCATGCAGCATCACTTCCAGGTACTTCTGTTGAAGCAGTTAAATTTTTGAGTTTAGCAGTTTTTGCAGCAAACTCATGAAGTGTATATCCGTTCACTGTCTTGTTTGTTACATTTTCATACCCTGCACTTTTACCGTTTGACTTAACGGCTCCAAAGAATTCTTTTTCAAGTTTGTCATCTGAACTTTTTTGAGGGGTCAAGGTTATGTTGATGTCTTTGCATGATGCAGCTATCTTCTTATCATCAACGGTATAGTTACTTGGTACTTTGACTTGTACTCCGTCGCCTACCAAGTATTTATCTCCGCCTAAAAAGTCAAACCATCCTGCACTTACAGCACCCAGACAGCTGAATACTGCTAAAGCAATTATTGCTATGACTAATATTTTTTTAATGTCCATTTTAATCTCCTTTTTTTTTTAATTAAGAATTTGTTTTTCTTTTGGAAAATGGAATGTGCATTGCCTTAACAAATTATTGTCAAAAGCGCAATTTCCACAAGAACCTACAATTCTATGATTAACTGTTTATGGCATATGCTTATATATGTTTCTAGAAAGTTTTTTATTTAATTAAATAAAATTTATTATTTAATAAATTTCCTAAATATTGTATAATTATTTTTGAATTTGTTAATCAATTTAATTTAGAGCACAAAGCCAGGGATTTTGGGGTGGTATTGCAAATTTATATTAATGATAAGATACACACAATTTAAACATGATTACATGTAATGTATGTGGACATTTGAATGATTCATCAAGTGCGACTTGTGAAGAGTGTGGCTCTGATTTGTCAGACAGCCCCGATTGGGGAAGGGATTACGATGATGATTTGAACTTCGACCAGAGTGAAGAAATGGGTTATTGTGATGACGGCTATTATGATTAGTTAGTCAATGTATTTCAGCAATTCCAATCCTAATTCGGTACATTTGTACAGTCTTCCTTTTCTTACTTCCTCGTTAATGCAAATTACTAAATTATGCTTTTTTAAGTCAGATAATGCTGCAGATACTTGACTGGTTTTGATATTGATATCATTGGCAATTTCTGACGGCATTTTCAGGTTGGTATCTATGGACTGTAGTGTTTTTGTCCTGTAAGGGGATACTTTAATGTAACCCAGAAGTTTGTACAATTCTATTTCTTCCATAACTATAATTCTTTAAATTCATTAAAAAATCTTTATATATCATTTATATTTGTTTATATGTATTTAAACATACTGTATTCACAAGTTTAACGAATTTTAAGGAAAATTGTAAAAAATAGTATATGGGAAGCTATTTTTCAATAGTTTCCATAAATCTGTTTTTAATTTCTATTGGTGTCAGGTCAATGATTGGTGCTTTTGAGTTTCCAGGCTCTGTATCGTAAACGATAAAGCTTGTATTGTCACTTTTTATTATCTCTTTTAAATCGATGTCTTCAAACTTAAAGCTGTTTTCAAATCCAACGCTTTTTGCAATTTTGCATAAGTCTATGGTCTGTGCATAGGTGTCCTGGTTTCCTGTTGAACCGTATGCTCCGTTGTCTATTACAATCCAGGTTAAGTTTTTAGGGTTATTTGCAAATATTGTTACGAGTGAACCCATATTCATTAAAAGTGAACCGTCACCATCGATGACAACAACGTCCTTGTCCGGACGGGCTAACGCAAGGCCTAAACCGATTGATGATGCGAGGCCCATTGAACCGATCATATAGAAATTTTCGTTTCTGTCTTTTATGTCATACAGTTCTCTTGAGGGGAATCCTATGTTGCAGACTACAAGTTCATCTTCAATATATCTCATTATGTCTCTAATAGCTTCTCTTCTTGCCATGATATCACCAATAACTGATTTCTAAAAGTATTGAAACGGGTTTTCCCTCTTCTTGTGATAAGTCCCATGAGTCAATAATGTCTTCATAGGCAGCTTCGGGATTTCCAGGTTTGAAGAATCTGAAATCCATTGATTCTAATATTCTAGGTGTTGACTTGCCCATTGGAACTTGTCCACAGATATTTTCTCCTTCAGTTCCTCTATGGCTCATAATCATGAGTAATGGAAATTTGTATAATTCCATTAGGGATTTAAGAGCATTTATGGAGTTTCCAAGTCCTGAATTTTGCATCAATATTGCAGTTTTTTTACCTCCAAGGTAAGCTCCAGCACATATTCCAATTCCTTCCTCTTCACGAGTAACGGGTATGTGGGTAATTTCCTCATCCTCATCAAGCATATCCAATAGTTTTGATAAGTTAACGCAGGGAACGCTCACGACAAAGTCGATTCCAGCATCTTTAAGCCCATCAAAAATAGCTTCACTACTGTCCATAATATCACATCTATTTAATAATATTATCACTTTATAATTCATCATTTAAATAGCTATTTTATTTGTTAATTCATTAATTTTTCATTGTTTTCATTTTTTTATTTATTAAAATTGATATTTATCAATTAAAATAATGTAAATTTTCATACATTTGATTTAATTAATAGAAAGGTATTTATTTAATTTAAGAATAATATAATATCATGTTTGATAAACTACCAATTTCTTCTAAAACAGAAAAGATTCTGACAAAATCTTTGGATGAGGCAATTTCTGTTGAGGAGGCAAACCATTTAATGAATATTAAAGGGCCAGATTTGTATCCTTTACTTGCAACTGCTGATTATTTAAGACAAAAAATCGTTGGCAACAACGTAACATTCATTAATAATTGTAATATTAATTTTACTAATATCTGCACTGTCCGATGTGGATTCTGTGCATTCGGAAAGGATGCTGATGATCCTGAAGCCTACATAATGAATGATGAGCAGATATTGTCCAAGGCTGAAGATGCCGTTCAAAAGGGCGCTCATGAATTCTGCGTTATGGGTGGCGTACTTCCCGATGCAGACATTGAATATTATGAACATCTGCTGCATTTATTAAAAGATGAATATCCTGATGTAATGATTCACGGATTTTCACCAACCATGATAAATGATGCATGTATTGTTTCAGGAATGGACGTTGCCGAAGGGTGTGAAAGGCTTAAGGATGCAGGTCTTGACACATTGCCTGGAACTGCTGCTGAAATATTGACAGACCGCTCAAGAGATTTGATTTGTCCTGAAAAGGTCAGCGTTTCTGAATGGATAGATATTGTTAAAACAGCCCATGAGGTTGGAATTCCAGGTTCTGCAACTATCATGTATGGGCATGTTGAAACTTTAGGGGAAAGGGTAGAACATATTGACATTATTCGTCAGCTTCAAGAGGACACCCATGGATTTACAGAATTTATTCCAATGACATTTATGCATGAGTATTCTCCAATTTTTTTGGAAGGCCAATCAAATCTTGGAGCTACTGGCACTGAAGATTTAAAGCTATATGCCGTTTCAAGATTAATGCTTAGGGATGTAATTCCAAATATACAGGTATCTTGGGTTAAGATGGGATTCAGATTTGCACAAGTTTCACTTACTGCAGGCGCAAATGATTTGGGTGGAACTTTAGGGGGAGACGAATTGTCAGAAGCTTCAGGCGCTCCTGATGGAGTTGATGCTTCCATAGACACTTTAAGCAATATGGTTAGAAATCTTGGTAGAAACCCTATTGGAAGAAATTCCAAATACACAGAATTTTATCCGCTTGACGAAAAAAAGGTATTTGCTTCAAAAATAATGGATTAGGTGAATTATGAAAAAGTTTATTGTCATTGATGGGCTTGATGGATGCGGCAAAGACACTCAGGTAAATTTGCTTGCTGAAGTTTACAGAAATCAGGGTAGAGATGTAACCATCAGATCCCATCCCTGTAATGACAATAAATATGGTAGGAAATCAAAACAGGCTCTTTTAAAAACAGGTAAAATAAATCACTTAAAGGCTACAATCTATTTTGGCTTGGATGCAGTCAGATCAGTCCACATGTTTTATTATAACAAGGACACTGATGTTTTAATTTTTTCGAGATACACTATGGCAGTTGCTTATCTTCCAAATGTGGTAAATGTAATTATTTATAAAATCGTTTCTGTTTTACTCCCAAAATCAGATTGCATGTTCTTTTTAGATGTAACTCCAGAAGAATCATTAAGACGCATCAAGGCCCGTAATGAAGAGGAAGAGATGTTTGAAAACATTGATGCTTTAAGAAAGGCACGTTCCAAAACAAGTAAGGTTACATATGAATGGAATGTAATTCCAGCTGATGATTCTGCAGAAATCGTCAGCAGTAAAATTGTCGCCAAATGCCTTGAATCAGATAGATAACTCTTTTTTATAGTACTTCTTTTATTCCTTCATCGGTTATTATCATCAATGAGTTAAGATTATCCAAAAAAAGTGAGACAATTGGATGGGTCTGAATATCCTTGTGCATAAAGATTATCTCTTTGTCGACTAGGTCAATCCAATTTACATGATAGACGACAACGCCATTGACAATTACTCCCAAAAACTGGGGAATGAACCTGTTTTCATTAACTTCATCAAAATACTGATTTTTTCTTAGAATGTCTCTCAATACATTATCCATCTTAAACACCTTTTCTTTCGTATACAAATTTTGGCACTGCTTTTGAGAACGGATCGAATGTTTCCCTGTTTTTGACTTCCATACATTTCATGCTTACCTTTGAGTGAAGAGAGGAAGGAAGTCTTAAAATCCTTTTCAAATCTATGGATACCTTTGCATCAATTGTTGCAAGATTGACACGCGCCATGGCTTCAACTAAATTTTTGTATCTTCTAGGGCCGATATCCTTTTTGAAATATCCCCAATTGTCGTTTTCCAAGTGATGCCTTGATGCAACTATGTCTTTCATAAGTTTTGTGTTGATTCCGTCCAGCTTTTCATTTCCAACCAAATGCATGATGTTGAATTTGACCTTGTCTGTAAATATTTTGGAGTATCCTACCGGAATGGAGAAATGCTCAAAATTAAAACTTTGATTAGACACTTCAGGATTTACAAACTGGGATTTTGGAACTTCCGCACCTGCAGCATATTTCAATACCTCTGACCTGAGTTCACTGCCTGCAGTCATCATTTCCTCATCTAAAATTCTTATATGATATCCCCTTCCGGAGTAGATTAGATGAATGTTTTTAAGACCCAAATCTGATTCCAAAGTGTCGATAAGTGTATTCACGATTTCTAAAGCTTCACCAAGACAGATTTCACACACGCTATCGCACTGACAGGACCTGATTGGAATGTCTTTTGCATCAACATCAAAGATATACTCTGCTTTCAGCCAGTCTTCTCTTCTTCGGGGATTGTTATAGAATGCTACTGAGATATATGCCGCAAAAGGAGCCTTATATCTTAGAAATTTTCTAAGGGATTCCTTGCCTCTAAAGACTTTATATCTGTCATTTGGTCCTTTTCCATTATGGTCAAAACCAAATTCCCTTTTTTTGATATCTGTAGCAATGAAGTCCGGCAAATCATTTTCAGACCATTCTTCACGATAGTACTGTCTTCTTTCTTTCAAAGTAGCTTTAGAAAACATGTTTAATAATTACTTTTTTAAAGTATATATTATTTCGTAAAGTGTGCATTTGCACGTTGATGATTTGGTTAAAAAAATTGTGGTGATGGTTTTGGGTGTAAGTGATTATATGGATTATAAATAGTTTTTTTCAAATTCAAATCAGAATATTATTCGTTTTTACAGCATCCGAAAAAGAAATTTTTAACTTTTTTGGTTTTGGATTTTTTATCGGATTTCTTTTTTTCATCTATCTTGTGCAAGCTTTTTCTAGCTTCGGCCATGTTTCCCATTATTTCACCTCTAAAATTTAGTCATGCCTAAATTATCTTTTTAACTTTATTATTTATAAAGTTTTGTAAATTTGATTAAATGAAATACTTTAACTGGCTTAAATACTGCTAGTCATATTAGTAAATAGGAGGGATAATATGAATGGTATTGCAGCATTGTTTGTAGGGGCTATTGTAGCATATATCGTTAAGGGCTTTCTTGGAGATAGTACCTTTGCTACAGTCATCAGTATAATTGTCGGTTTTGTTGTGATGGGTTTTGTTGCATCCCTATAGTTGGGGTGTTTCATAATATCATTTATTAGCTAGTTTGATAAAATAATTAATCATGGAAGAAATAGTTGAAGTAATTGGAGTGGAACATCTAAAGACAGTTCTTTCAAATCTGACTCCCGAAGATATTGTAACACCAGCATTTGAAAATTGGATTTCATGTCAGAGAACTGGTCATACTGTACTTAATTTGGAAAATGGCAAGGTATATGGATTAGGAATTGAGTTCAATCAATTGCCTTTGGCAGATAATATTTACATTGAGTTATTCACCATAAAATCTGATGAAGATCCAATTGAAGCTGAGGATTTGTTTTCAAAGCAGGAATATGAAGAATTTTTAGAGTTCAGCAGTGATGACCCTTGTGAATATATTCCAGATATTATTACTGATTTTTGTGAAAAAAATAACATCAATGAGTATGAGCGCAAAATTGGACTTTTGGCCTATAATTTCGAAAAAAATGAGCAGGCAAATTATAATATGTGGGAATCAACAATTTTAAATAAATATTATGATGCGATATATGAAGACCACAATCCGTTTAAGTTTTCACATTCGTCAATTTAAAAAATAGTAAAAGTGAAGAAACTTAGGCAGTTTCTTCTTCAACGTTTTCTTCAAAATCTACTTTTTCACCGATTATTTTCAATCCGACAAACATCATTATTGTGGCGACAGGGATAGATATATACCAAGAAATTCCAAATCCGGCAGGGATGTAACCGAAGATTATGGCTATAATTGCTACAAATCCTGCGTAGTAAATTTGTGTTTGAACGTGATCAATATGGTTACAGCTGGTACCCATACTTGAAAGAATTGTTGTGTCGGAAATTGGTGAACAGTGATCTCCGAAAATAGCTCCTGTCAATACTCCGCTTGTACAGGTAATGACGAATCCCATGTCTGGTGAAACCGCCCATGCAAGTGGTATTGCCAGAGGCATTAGGATACTCATTGTACCATATGCCGTACCTGTTGCAAAGGAAATCAATCCTCCAAGTATGAAAATCAGTGACGGTAAAATCCAGTAGGGAATTGTACCTTTTAAAACACTTACCAGGTAGTCTGCAGTACCAACTTCATTGATTACTCCACCTAAGGACCATGCGAGCAATAGGATTACTCCTGTAATGACAATAGTTTTCATACCTCCAATCCATTCGCTAATGGCCTGTTCTATTGTCATGATTCTTTGCGCTACTGCCATAACTATGGCCACTATGGATGCAAGTAATGCAGCTTGGAACAATGCAACGGATGTGTCTGATGCAGATAATGCTTCAAATATTCCCTCAAATGATAATGGGGAAGTTTTCATTAATGTGATGAGTGTTTGATCGTTTCCACTTAAAATTGAGGTGTATCCGTTCCAGTAGAATGCAATCAATGCTCCGACAATTAATGTTAAAATTGGTATGATTGCATTCCAAATGGTTAATTTAATTCCTTTAACAGGTTGTACTTCATCAAAACTCGGTGCTTCAAAAGATTTTACAGGTTCTGAACCTTTTCTAGCACGTGCTTCCTGTTCTGCTTTTTTCATTGGTCCGAATTCATATAATGTAAGTGCGGAAATAACAATGAAGATTAAAATGAATATGTTGTAATATCTGTAGGGAATAGTTTGTAAAAATATTCCGAATCCGCTTACATCCATTCCAATTGTTTTAAAACCTGCAGCAATTAAACTTATTTCCAATCCAATCCATGTTGAAATAATTGCAATACCTGCAACTGGTGCAGCTGTTGCATCCACAACAAATGCTAATTTTTCTCTAGACACCTTAAGTTTATCCATTACAGGCCTCATAATTGGACCTACAATTAATGAATTTGCATAATCGTCAAAGAATACGCATAATCCTAAAAACCAGGTAATGAGTTGTGCTTTTCTTGGAGTGTTTGCATGTTTGGCCAAGGCATCTGCCAAAGCTTTTACACCACCCATTTTTGTGATTAACTGGATTACACCACCAATAAGTAAACATTGGAGGATAATACCTGCATTCCAAGGATCGGACATGCTTGTAATGATTTGTTTTGCAATCGCTAAAAATGCATTTACGGCACTATTGACAATATTTAAGTCGGTTACGCATAGCATAAATTCTCCGATGAAAATCCCAATAAACAATGATAAGATTGTTTCTTTAGTAATAAATGCCAATGCAATAGCCACGAGTGGTGGTAATAATGTCAAAATTCCAAACCTTGCTGAATTATTTCCATCGGCTGGCATCTGTGTTATTGACAGGGATAATACGAAAAGACCTATTACACAAACAGCAGTTATTATTCCTATTTTCATATTATTATTGATGTTCATAAATTCACCATTTTTTAAAAAAAATTTATTTTAAGTACTAACTGAATATAATTTAATTATAATATTCTAAAAGATTCAATTTATTTTAAAAATAATAAACAATAATAATTTCAGTTTTCTTTTTTTATTTTAATAATTATTGTTAATTTCTAATTTTGAGTAATTAGAATCATTATATTTTAATTAAATCATGTTGTATACTTTATAAATTCTATTATAAATAGTATTATAATTTAAATTAGGAATTAAGCGTTTTATAAGCTATTTTTCTCAAATTTAAATTTAGTAATTTTTATAGGATTTTCGTTGAATAATATTCATTTGTATAATATTTAAATTATTTTTCTAAAAAAAATAGTATAAGTCATCTATTTTTGACGACAGTTATTCCTCTTTTGGCTGATTGTCGAGCTGATATTTTTTACGCCCGTAGCAGGAAAGGGGATTGTTGATGCCTTTGCATGATTTGTCGGGATGGCATAGCTGAGGAAGGTGGATCTTTATTTTTTCACAGCTCATTGGAGTATACCACTTTGTTTCACCCTCATGGTTGATGTCTACCTGTTCATGCATTCCAAAACCCAGTTTGGAGATGATATTGATTTTTTCCTGAGGCTGGTCATCAAATAAAGGAGGTGTACAGTTGTCAGCAGCATCAAAAATCAGAGGCAGAATTTCATTTTCTGTAATGGATAAGTCAGGATCCATATCAGATACCTTGATAGTTTCATCTGAAGCAAAAATTCTTGGATAAAGTCTTGCATAAGATGCAAATGATGTTAAAAGAAGAACTATTGCATCGTTACGCCCACCAGAGGATACTCCTTCGACTGTTGTTTTGATGCATGGTGGAAATGCATCCGGATTCAATTTTCCAGCTTGAACGCTTCCGTAAATTCCTCCGCTTCCTGCATAATACTGATTGTATTTGCTGGTTTCTTCGGGGATAAATTCCTTGAGTTTTTCTGCAATCTTTAGAATTGCGGGATGTATTTCAACACGTGCAGACATTTCCTTGATTCTGTTTATGTATTCCTCTGTTTTCTGCATTATGAGTCTAGATAAAATCTGTTCCTTTACGCTGTCTCCAATAAGGATGTTGTACATTCTATCGGGGCTTCTGTCATGGAATTTGTCTGAATATCTGTTGAGAAAATCATCTGATTGAAGAACAATGTCTCCGTCATCAATCAACAGATCGGTTAGTTTAAGTTTTTTGGAAGCTATTACTTCCTTCAGGGAACTCCATCTGATTGCACCGTCTGTTTTTACTTCATCTAAAACTTCATCAATTATTTCTGCCCTTGACATCGGAGGTATCTTTGACAGTCTCTCCTGAATCAGTATTCCCTGAGATTCGATAAAAAGCCTTGTTTCACGTGAACCTGTATTGAACTGGACTGCAATCGCCTGGCACAATATGTGGAATATCACCACATCAATCCTGAAGAGTTCATCATTTGTTAAGTATTCGAATTCGGCCTGTGTGAAGTTTTTATTGTTTTTCTTCTCGATTGCCCATTGGATGCGTTTAATCGCATAGTCTTCATATGATTTTGGAATTATGGAATCATCGGATATTCTCTGGTTCAGAGTATGTGTACAGATTTCTATTAATGTTTCGTCTTCTTCGAAAATCTGGTTTAAATCACCGTATTGCCTTATTATTTGCCTTCCTTCATTTGACAATGGGTTTATATATGAAACTTCAGCCATGTTTTTAACTTTTTGTTTCATGTTTTAAATAGCTAACCTATTTTCAAAATCAATTTTTCTTTAGTCGTGTTTAATTATATTATTTAATAATTTGGCATTTTCCCATAGTATATAACAGTGTTAAAATAATACTTTATTATATAGTAATTACATAATTATATAATGTTTAAAATAAATAAGGGGAAAAGATAAATGACTAAAATTTTTATTTCATGTGCACTTCCTTATGCAAATGGACCATGTCATTTGGGTCATATACGTTCTACCTATCTGCCTGCAGATATCTATGCAAGATACAATAGGATGATTGGAAACGACGTATTGATGGTCTGCGCTACAGACGAACATGGAACTCCAATTGCAGTTAAAGCGGATAAGGAAAATAAAAAACCGATTGAAATTTCTAAAAGATATCATGACATGATTGTTCGTGACGTAGAATCAATGAACATATCCTTGGATAATTTTACACGAACAACCGATGAGGCTCACTATAATCTGGCTCAAAATTTCTTCAAAAAATTATATGATGACGGATACATTTACAGGGAAGACATTCAGCAGCTGTACTGTCCGAACTGTAATAAGTTCCTGCCTGACAGGTATGTAGAAGGATTATGTCCTGTTTGCGGATCTGAAGCAAGGGGGGACCACTGTGAAAAATGTGGTAAAGCCCTTGATCCAACCGAACTTGATGAACCTCACTGCATTACCTGCGGAACTACTCCAATAATTAAGGATACCTTCCAATATGCATTCAAACTGTCTGATTTGGAAGATGAATTGAATGAATATATCTCTTCAAATGATAACCTGCCTGCAAATGTTAAAAACTATGCATCCAACTGGCTGAAAGAAGGATTGAATGACTGGATTTTGACCCGTGATATGGATTGGGGTATTCCGGTACCGTTGGATGAAGCCGAAGGTAAAGTATTGTACGTTTGGATTGAAGCATTCTTGGGTTATATCTCATCAGCATCACAATGGTCAAAGCAATCTGGCATTAAATGGGAGGAATATTGGAATGACTTTGTGGTTCATTTCATTGGAAAGGACATCATCTACCACCATTCAATATTCTGGCCAGGTTTGCTAAAGGCATACGGATGCAAATTGCCTGACATGATTTATGCCGGTGAATTCCTGTCTCTTGAAGGAGAAAAAATGTCTACAAGTAAAAATTGGGTTATATGGATAGCTGATTTTGTAAAAGATTATGACCCTGACCTGCTCAGATACTATCTGACAATAAACGCTCCATTGAATAAGGACTCTGACTTTTCATGGGATGATTTCCAAAGAAGAAACAACGATGAACTGGCAGACGTTATTGGAAACTTCCTGCACAGGACATTTACATTTACCCGTAAATATTTTGACAACAAGATTCCTGAATATGCAAATCCTTCCAGTGAGGATGAAGAATTTAAAAAGGCGATTGAGGAACTGCCTAAAACTGCCGGGGAATACATATCCCAATTTGAATTTAGGGAAGGTCTTCTGGAAATATTTAAAGTTGCCAAAAAAGGAAACAAATATTTCAACGACCAGGAACCATGGAAAGCAGTTAAGGAAGACATGCAAAAGGCTGCAAACTGTTTATACTTATCCAATCAATTGGCTAAAACATTGGCTTTCACCCTTAAACCTTATTTACCAACCAAAGCTGATGCTATCGCCAAAATATTGAATATTGATGATTTGTCCAATTGGAATGATGCAAGTGTATTTTTACCGTCAGGATATGAAATAAACAAGGCCAAACCTTTATTTAAAAAGATTGACGATGATGTAATTGAAGCTGAAAAAGCAAAATTACAGGAAAATTTAAAAGAAAGTAGCGAGGATGAAAATATGAGTGATTTAATTAGTATTGATGATTTTGATGAAGTTGTAATTAAAATAGGTCAAGTAAAAGAAGCGGAAAAAATTAAAAAATCCGACAAATTGTTAAAATTACAGGTGGATATCGGAGAGGAAAAACCTAGACAAATTGTTGCAGGTCTTGCAAAATTCTACTCTCCTGAAGAATTGGTTGACAGAAAAGTTTGTGTTGTAGCTAACCTGCAACCTGCTAAATTATTCGGAACATTGTCCGAAGGAATGATTTTGGCAACTGGAGAAAGCGGTGCATTATTGTCTCCGGATGAAAATGCTGAAATCGGTGAAAGAATTCAATAAATTTGATTAGTATGGAAGAATCTGTCCTAGTAAATAAAGCTGAGAAATACCTGAAGGAAATATCAAAGGATTCAATCATATTGGATAATATTGATAGTTTCGGTAATTTCAAAAGTCTTTACTTTAAGCTAGATGACAGACTAAACTTTTTACAGAACTTAAAGGATGATATGGATGCCCAAGGGTATACAACCCCTTTTACATCCTTAAGTCGTTATGGAACCAAATCTGTGGCTGAAGTATCCCTTGATGAAGTCGGTGAAAACAGTCGCCATAATCAGATTTTCAGAATGAAGGCAAATGCCAAAAAGAATATTCTGGACAGGGTCAAGTCAGCTATAGATTCACATAAAATTGCCATTGGACACCTTAAGCAATTTGGATATGTAAAGTGCGATTCCTGCTACAAGAAATATTCGATGGACGAATATAGAAAAAACGATTCCAAATGCAGTTGCGGAAGCGAATCATTCACCTTCAAGATAAATAAGGAAGCGACACACAGACTTGAAATAATCCCATATCTGCCACTTTCAGGCAATTATATGGTGCTGATGAGTCAATTTTCCAATTATGGAAGGGAATCCCTTAAAAAGGTATTGAATATTTTAAAGCAGGAACGTAAAGGTGTTGTAAAAACTATTTCTCTTGTTATAAGATTTAAAGATGACAATAACAGGTTAGTTCGCAAAAATATCACGCTGGATTCTGAATACGTTAACAATTATGAAGAGGAAGTAAGAAGGATTTACGGAAGCCGTGTGAGAATCGAAGCGCTCAGATTTCACAGGACCAAACCTGCAATCATTGACGATAAGCATGCAAGAACAGCTCTCGCAATAGCCTATGTTCGATACTGCGAGAATATAATTTTAGATATCAAGGATGATATTTTAAAAAGAAGACTCTCTGATTTTAAAAGGATAAATATCTATGATGAAGTTCTTTCGGAATTTGAAAATAAGACTCCGGATTTCATAGACAAGTATGATGTGGATGCAATCGAAGCATGGAGAGAGTCAATGATACAAAAAAAGCTTAACAGCTATGGTTTTATGGATAATTTTGGAAATATGGTGAGATCACTAAAGCGTGACTTGAAAATCAGGGACAGCATCTACAAAAGTACATTTGTAAACATTGCATCTACCCTGATAATGTGGGATATGTTTAGATATTATTTGACAACTTCAAACAACTCACGTAAAATTGAAAGCGGTCCTTTTCCCTACATTCGCGTAGAACTAGACCGTGAACAGCGTAAGGTTTTCCAGACTACCTATACCAAAGTCATTTCAACCCTAAATGATTTTACTGATATCAGAATCATTCCTGTTTATGAGATGGACCTTCTTTTGTATGAAAAATTCAAGTTTGAAAAGCAGATTAAAAATTCAAATATCAAATTCAACCATGTAGCGTTGGGCGCAGGTCTGATACATGAAAATTCAGACATTGAGCTTGAAGATATAAGCAATGCATTCAACATCAACGAATCCAAAATCAAAAAGGAAATCAAAAATATAAATCATATCAAAAATCCGAAAAGCGACAAATCCAAAAAATTCCTTGATTTGATTAAAAAGTAGTGATAATATGGACGAAGATGTAACTACAATTCACATAACTGAAGTGCTGTCCTCATCGCTTATTATGGATTTGATTGATGAGTATCCCAATCTGTGTGAAATCACATGTTCCCCAAGTGTCTATGAGAGGACTTCAAAAAACTATATCGACGCTTTGGAGCAGCTGGACATTGAAGTCAACAAGAAATACAACTGGGGTGCAAAAAGCCAGACAAACGGTGAAGAAAAGACAGTTTTGGATTTGGCCAAACAGGGATTGAATGCCCGTGAAATATCTGAAAAGTTGGACATGAAACTCAATCGTGTTTATTATTTGCTTAGAAAAAACAAGGACGATGTCAAATTCGACGATTATAAAAGAAAATATGATTACTCTGAGGTTAGGGCTCTGAAAGAGGATGGCCTGAAACCTAAAGAGATATCTGAAAAATTGAATATACCGTTAAGGTCTGTATATTATATTTTAAATAAAAAATAATAAAAAAATGTTAAAGGAGTTAACCTTTAACTTTTAAAGTTGTTTTAATAGTGTTTTTAAGATAGGTAACTTGTACAGTATAGGTTTTACCTTTTTTAAGTTTTTGAATAACATTTTTCTTAATGGTTACTTGAGCTACTCCCTTAGAATTGGTTTTATCAGAATATTTTTTACCATTAAGTTTAAATGTTACTTTTTTGCCTTTGATGGCTTTACTGTTTTTCAAAGTGGCTTTTAAAACAAGTTTTTTAGCGGATTTCTTAACGGTCTTTTTAGTGGTTTTAAGAACCTGCTTTACCTTAACAGTATTTTTAACAGTTTGGCCTTTGTATGTTGCAGTTATTGTGTAAGTTCCAGGTTTGACGGTATCTGGTATTTTTAATGTTGCTAAACCATTAGCATTTGTTTTGATTTTATATGTCTTTTTGTTGAGTTTTACAGTTATAATCTGATTTGCACTCACCAAATTACCATCATTGCCATAGACCTTAAATTTATAGCTTGTACCGTCAAAGTAGTACATGTTAATGTTGGCATTTCCGCTAAATCTGGATACAACTTTAATGGTGTTTTTAGCTATTTCACCAGTTTCTGGATTAAAAATTTCAATTGTTTGAGATTTGGTCAATTTGACAAAATTTAAGTCAATACAACCATTAACATCAGTTTCAAACATTTTTTCAATACCATTGACTGTTATATTAACTATAGTATTGCTTAAAATAATGCCAATACTGTTCAAAATTTTAATTTTGTAGTCATAATCACTATTATATCCTCTTGTAATGTCCTGAGAGAGTATGGTACTGTCTATGATAACTGAGTATAAAACATCGGTTCCATTATAATCTATTATTAGATTATATCTTCCAGGGTCAAGACTCACGCCAATTTTAGATGTTCCATTCTCATCAGCCACAACTGTTGCAGTTATACCATTTATTTCGAAAGTTACCTCTTCACCTGGATTGACATTAGCGGTTATAGGAGTATCTGCACCATAATATCTTTTCAATCCGTTAACATGTATATTTGGATTTGTGTAAACTTTAATAGCTGCAATGTTTTCATCTAAAGTTAAATCAACAATTTTTCCGTTAACATATTTAACTGATGCATTTTCGGGAATCTTATTTCTTGAAGATGCTGTTGGAAGTCTAAGGGCTGTGACATTTACAGAAAAACTCATACCTTTATTCACTCCAATAAACTTGTTCAATGGAATAATCTGATATCCTGAATATAATGCATTTCCGCTTTGAGTATAAACTTCTTTACCTTCTATAGAAATACTGATGGTATAATTCTGATTAGTTTTTTCAAAATAAGTCCCGATTGCAGAAATCACATCATCACCATCAGCCACAAAGGTATTAACGAAAATTGAAGGCACTGTCAAGTTATCTAAAAGTTTATTGAGTTCTTCTAGAGGTAAATCTATTTCAGAAGCGGTTAAATTCCTTATAACATCTCTTTGAAAAGTTAAACTTCCAGAAACATCATATTGGTAAATTTTTTTATAGGATACATTTGGATCAATTACAAATCCAACTATAGTCACGTCATTAACAAATGCTGAAGCATCATAATATGAAACGTAATAATATCCTTCATCTCCCCAGTCAGACCCCCAACTATTTTTGATAATCCATGCACCATTGCCTGGAGGTGTTATTTTGAAGTTGCTTGCAGAATAATTGTCATCCCATCCCACTAAAGTAACCGCATGATCGCTTCTTGTTGATTTGTTTGAAAATGCAGCGTAAGTTTCATTATTATAATCTAAACCATCATCTTCAGTAGCTAAAAGACTTACAGCCAAAGCCCCATATTTGACCAAAACTTCTTTGATTCTGTAATTGTCTGATATGTTCTTACGGGAATCTATAAAAATAGCTTGATATGCATAATATTTGGCCATATCCTCAAATACAGGAGATATTTTTCCAAATTGGTCATAAGTATCATTTTCTTCATCAATACCTCCAAAACTTATGAAATATACAGCACCTTTGTCACCATTACCTCCTTCTTCACCGGAGCCTCCTTGTTCATAGTACATTATTGCTAAATTTCTTTCATTGTTTTCAGAAATATCAACAATCAAAGTTCCGTTTGTTGCTTTTAATAATGCTGATTCAAGTGATGCAGCTGTTGCAAAAGACCAGCATGAACCCATTCTGCCTTGATTTTTAACAGAAGTTACTAATCCATAATTACGTAAATCAAATGAAGAAGCATTAGCCAAACTCAAATCAAAAGTAATGGGATTGTACGCTATTGGAATGTTATTCAATTCATAAGTATATTTATAATATGTTTGATTTAGCATATTTTTACCATCTATAAAAGTATTATTTTTTAAAATGGCAGCTTCGCCATCAAAAAATGAATTGATATTTAAAACATTCCCTTTAAAGTAAGAATTTGAAATGGCGTAATTAGAATCATAAGCATATAATGAACCGACATTATTTGTGAAGTTTGATTTGTTGATTGTTAAATTGCCTAAATCATTGAAAATAGCTCCACTGACCTCTGATTGATTTGCTTTATTATTGTCGAATAATAAATTGTCAAAATCAGCAGTTACATGAGAAATGTAGATTGCTCCACCTTTCCAGTAAGCGTTATTATCTTTGAAAATTGTGTCTGATATTTTTAATGTGCCGTGCAACTGAATCAATGCTCCTCCAAAGTTTGATGAGCAATCAATAAACTTGGAATTGTTAATTATACATGACCCATTATAATCCATTGGATTGGCTCCGCCAATGTCAAGTAATATTGCACCTGCATTTTTTCTTGATGAAACATTCCTGAAAGTACAGTTTTCAATTGAAATGCTTTTTGCGATTTCTTTAAAGCCTAATGCTCCTGCTGTGACATTGGCATATAAATCAGTGAAGTTACAATTTTTAATTATTCCGCTACTGGTTTCAACATGAAGTACAGTAGTATAGTCTGAAATCAAATTTGAGAAATTAGTATCTTGGATTGTGAATTTAGATTCCCTAATTTCAATTAAACCCCATTGCAAATGACCATCACTTTTGAAAATATCATTTTTAATACTTAAAGTTGAGTTATCGCTTATGAAAATTGCAGAACCGAATTTAACTGCAAGATTATTTACAAATTTGTCATTAACGCTGGTATAGGTGGCATTTTCAGCAAGAATTGCTCCTCCATTTTCTTTATCAAAATTATTGTCAAAAGTTACATTATTGGTTGTTAATGTGGCATTTTTTATAAATACTGCCGAACTGAAAGAATTTTTAATAACCAAATTATTTAGGACAACATTTGCTGAGTTGATTGTGAATATTCTTGATTGATTTGACCCGTCAATTATATGATTATTTCCATTGATAGTCAAATTTTTATTAATTTTAACCCCATCACTATAGTTTTTATCAATATTTTCATCAAATGCATAATCTTTTGTCAAATTGATTACATTATCATGTGACAAGTCATCATTTAAATCTTTAAACGTATTTTCAGAACTGGAAATAATTTCCGAATCTTTTGATGAATGGATTGCCAAATCTTGTGTCTGATTAACGTCTTGACTTGAAACGGCACCTATTGAAAATATTAATATTAAAGTTAAAAAGATAATTGTCGTATATATTTTCAAAATTTATTCCTCCATTTGAATTTTATGCATATTTTTATTAGAAATAATATAAAAATTAATCTAAAAAATTGAAAAATTTTGAAAAAAAATTCAATCTAATAACTTTCTGATAATGCAATCCATATAGTGGGAATTCAAGCAATGTTGTGGTTTGAAGGAGTTGGATGTAGAAGAAATTATTAATACCGTCGAACCAAAATATCAAATAATGAAAAAATTAATCGTGTGATTTGGCATTATATTCATTGCTTGCGATTATTGATTGCAGACATATAACAGAACATATCAAAATAGCGACAAAAATCTATTGAAATTAGATGGACGGGCAGTATCACTGAACGAATCACCGATGAGTATAGAACGGTTTCAAGTGCTGGAAGATAAATAATCATTTAAAAGACATTCTTGAAATTGAAGTGATAAAAAAATAATAATGTGATTACTATGACAATTCTACCACAATTGCCTTTATATGTGATAGCAATAATCTGTGGATTACTTTCTTTTTCTGTAACCAGATTATTCATGCCGAAGATTATTCAAAAATTAGAAGAAGCTGACATTGTCGGAAAAGATATTCACAAATCATGGAAGCCTGTTGTAGCGGAAATGGGTGGTTTTGGAATAATATTCGGTTTTGTAATTGGAATGTTTTCTGGAATTTACATGCATGATATTCTTGCATTTACATTAGTGGGCACTTTCATCAAGGTCAAAATTCTTTTTGCTTTTCATTGCAGGCCTTCCTTTGATGTGGGCGGCACCACCTAATGTGGGTATTGTATATTTGATTTCAATGCCTATAGCTCTTTCAATAGGATCCAATCTAACAAACATGCTTGCAGGTTTAAACGGTATTGAATCCGGTTTAGGTGTTATTTCAATGACATCACTAACAATTGCATGTATAATTTTGAGTAAATACGATGTAACAATTATATCCATGAGTATGCTGGGTGCATTGCTTGCATTTTTATACTTCAACAGATATCCTGCTAAAATTTTCCCGGGCGATACAGGAACACTGATTATTGGTGCGGCTATCGTATGTATTGCATTCCTTGGTAGGGTAAAACTGATAGCATTAATCGTATTGATGCCGAACATTATTGACGCTGCATTGAAATTCTACTCAGCAGGAGTCATGAACCGTTCCCAACAGAAACCTACTCAACTGAATGAGGACGGAAAATTGGTAAGGCCAGATGCAGGTTTCAAATCTTTGATAAGATTAATATTAAGACGCCCTATTGCCGAAAAGGATGCAGTAAAAATAATCTGGGGTATTGGTATTGTATTCGGCATATTGGGTATTGTTGTAGCATTGATAATGCCTGGAATGCTTGAAAGCAAAACTTTAATGAACTTTTTACAAATCAAAGAGATGTTCTATCATATTTAGGTGATTATAATGAAACCTTATGTAATATTAAGTGCAGCTATGACATTGGATGGTAAAATAGCAACTGAAACCGGAAGCTCAAACATTTCTGGAGAAAAGGACCTTGAAAGAGTACATGAGCTTAGAAAAGAGTGTGACGCAATAATGGTTGGTATTGGAACTGTTTTGGCAGATGACCCAAGGCTGACCGTTCACAAGATTGATGCTAATCCTGATGACAATCCTGTCAGAGTGGTAGTTGACAGCAAATGCAGGACTCCAATAGCTGCAAGAATTACTAACAGGGATGCCAGAACAATTATCGCAGGAGCCAATGAATACAAATATGACTTTGTAGTTTCAGATAGATATGAGTCATTTTCCAAAAGAGGCATTGACTTTTTTTGGAGCGGTGACAAGAGAGTGGACTTGGTTGCATTGATGAATTATCTGCACGAAGAAGGAATTGAGAAACTGATGCTTGAAGGTGGAGCCACCTTAAACTTCTCCATGATTAAGGCAGGTCTTATAGATGAAATAAGATTATGTGTTGCGCCTATGGTCGTTGGAGGCGCAAATGCAAAAACATTATTTGATGGTGAAGGTTATCCATTGATGGATTTGGCTACAAAATTGGAACTAGTTGATTCTTATAGTTTGGATAAAGATTTGATTTTGACTTATAAAGTCAGTAAATAATTTTTTTTAAAAAATTTGTTTTGGTAGGGTTTTTTAAATTATAAACCCTTATTTTTAAATATTTAAAATATTCCTTTGCTTTTTAAAAGTTCTCGAGGATTGTCAACAAGTGCTTTCATTGCTTCTTCGTGAGTCAATCCTGCACCTAAAGCAATTTCATATGATTTATCAAATGTAATCAAGTCACTAGGTGCATGAGTGTCAGTATCAACTAGTAATTTATTTCCAACTTCACGGGCAACATTTGCAACATGGCCGTTTCCAAGGCAATGTCCCTTACGTGCTGAAATTTCAAGATAGATATCATTTTCCTTTGCAATTTCTGCTTCTTCAACAGTTATTAAGCCAGGATGGCCCAAGATGTCTACATGTTCGGATTCTACAGCTGCCCTGTTGGTTCCGGGAGTCACAGGTTCATTCAATGTTTCTCCGTGAACAACAACAATTTTTGCACCTAATTCCTTTGCCCTTGCAGCTATTCCGTCAATTGATTCGCAAGGAGCATGTGTTACTTCAGCACCTAAAACGACAGTAATGTCCCAGTTTGAATTGATGTCATCAATTGCATCCTGAATTGCTGGGATTGTTTCAACATTTGACCAATCAACATGGTCTGTAATCGCTATTGCTTCATGATTTAATTTTAAAGCTCTTCTTGCAAGTTCTGATGGCAATAATTCGCCGTCACTAAATAAACTGTGCATATGTAAATCTATTCTTTTGTTCAAAATATAACCTCTTAATCTTAAATATAATATTTTATATAATACGTTTAATATATACTTATATAACTTAAATTATTTTGAGGTATTAAAATGAAAGCAAAAGCTGTAAAAATGGCAGATGGTGTTTACTGGGTTGGTGTTATTCACTGGAATAGCAGAACTTTCCATGGATACGGAATTCCAGGAACCACATACAATGCATACTTGGTATTCGGTGAAGAAAAGACTGTATTGATTGACAACGTTTACAAAGGAATGTTTGAACAATTCGATGCAAGAGTAAAGGACGCTTTTGAACAAGAGGGAAAAGAGTTTAAAGTAGATGTATTTGTTCAAAACCACTCTGAAATGGATCACTCAACTTTCTTGAGAGATACTATTGCCAAATACAATCCTGATGCAGAAATATATGCATCACAAAACTGTATTAACTTTTTGGAAGCACAATATCATAACTTCTCAGATTTAGATATTAAAGCTGTTGCAACTGGTGATGAATTGGATATTGGTGGAAGAACCTTAAAATTCGTTTCAGCTCCAATGCTTCACTGGCCGGACAGCATGTTTACATTTTTGGCTGAAGAAGGAATATTGTTCTCAAACGATGCATTCGGACAGCATGTATGTCACTCCAAAAGATTTGACAAAGACTACTCATTGGATTATTTATTAAAAGAAGCACAAAAATATTATGCTAACCTTGTAACTTTAGGCTCTCCAATGCTTAGAATGAAATTACAGGAAATCACTGAAAATGGTCTTTTAGAACAAATCAAAATGATTGCACCATGTCATGGTCAAATCTGGACTAATCCTGGACCAATCGTTGAAAAATATACTGAATGGGGATCTGGTGTATGCAAGGACAAAATCACTGTAATCTATGATACTATGCACCACTCAACCGAAAAATTGGCATTCCAAATTGCTGAAGGTATCATGAGTGAAGGTGTTGAAGTAGAAATGTACTTCATGCAGGAAGACGGTCCTGACGATGTAATTACAGATATTCTTGACTCCAAAGCTATTGCTCTTGGTGCTCCTACAATGATGAACAAGGCGTTCCCAAGAATAGGTAACATGATGTACTGGTTGGACTGTGTTAACTTCAAAGGAACCGGCAGCGAGAAAAGTGCTTTAATCTTTTCATCCAAAGGATGGGGCGGAGGAGCTATTGCCAAACTCCAAAGAGATCTGGAAGAAGCAGGATTCAACGTAACTGACACATTGGATGTTTTGTTTGTACCTGATGAAGATGTTTTAGCTGAAGCATTTGAAAAAGGTGCAGAGCTTGCTCGTTCCATTAAAGAATAGTTTTTAACTATTCAATTCTTTTTATTTTTTTAAACCTTGTAGAAACCATGTCAAAATTTAAGTGAATATCGATGTTTTTTGCTTGTTTTTGTTAAATAAATGATATTTTCTCTTTGTTTTTGATTTTGACATGTTATTGTTCTTTTTATTTTACATTTGAATTTGTTCTTCGCAAAAAAATTTTTACTAAACTGCTTGGATTTTAATTTTAAGCGATTTTATCCTTTTAATTTTTTTACACTTGAAATAATACTTCTCATTCATTGTAAAAACGAATAATAATTTATAAATAGTAGAATGGAGAATAATTATTAATATGTACAGCAAAATAAACTATTCTCCATATTACTATTTGAATTCAAGACATTTAAACCTTTTGGATTTTGGACTTAAGATTGGTGGAAAGACTCGGAAAGAAAAACTA
>ONQL01000052.1 GCA_900319985.1 uncultured Methanobrevibacter sp.
GACTTCTTTTTCAGGCACATTTTTAGTTTTTTCGTAAACTTCCAAAATTGCATCAGGTGTAATGTCTCTTCCACCTAAACCAGCAATAAATCCGTAAGCCTCTTTGTGTATTTTTGCTTTAATGTCGGTGTATAATGCTCCACCGATACCGAATGTTACGTTTTTATCGATTACTGCTAATTTTTCACAATTTTTAACTGCTTCATCAATTGCTTCTACAGGGAAAGGTCTGTAAGCTCTGATTTTAAGCAAACCGACTTTTTCGCCTTTTTCTCTTAATTGGTCAACAATTACTCTAATGGTACTGCAAAGTGATCCCATTGCAACAAATATTATGTCTGCATCTTCGGTTTTGTATGGTTCAACAAGACCATATTTTCTTCCGAATATTTCTGCAAATTCATCACATGTTTGTTGAATTACTTCAATTGAGTTTTCCATTGCAACTTGCATGTCATGTCTTGCTTCAAGATAGTAATTAGGATCTGCCAGGTTACCAATGGACATTGGGTCTTTCGGATCAAGGTATGCATGTTCAGCATTGTATGGAGGTAAAAATTCATCTACCGGTTCTTGGTCCGGAATTTCTACAGGTTCGACGGTATGGGTTAAAATAAATCCGTCTAAACATACCATTGATGGGAGTAATACTTTAGGATTTTCAGAAATCTTATATGCCATTAAAGTAGTGTCTAATGCTTCCTGAGCGTTTTCAACATAAATCTGCAACCATCCTGCATCTCTTTGTGCAATGGAATCTTGTTGGTCGTTCCAAATGTTTAATGGTGCAGAAATTGCTCTGTTTGCATCAGCTAAAACGAAAGGTGTTCTCATACCTGCTGCTGCAAATAATATCTCATGCATTAACATTAATCCTTGTGAAGATGTTGCTGTAAATACTCTTACTCCTGTAGCACTTGCCCCAACAGCAGCACTTATTGCACTGTGTTCGGATTCTACTTTAACATATTTAGCATCGATTTTTTCATCAGCAACATATTGAGCTAAATATTCTGAAATTGTAGTTTGTGGAGTAATTGGATAAACAGGAATAACTTGTGGCTTAGCCAATCTTGCAGCTTCTGCAACTGCTTTGTTTGCGGTCATTACTTCTCTTATCATTAAATCACTCTCTTTGTTTACACTGGAATCTGGACAGAATACGATGCAATTATCACAGTCAATACATTTCTCTTTATCTAAAATAGGTTTGAATGTTCTCCAGCTTCCAGTTTTGTTATTTTTACTACTTCCTGGTGTTGTAATTACACAGCCTATATTTACCATTTTTTCACCTTTTTACCCCATTTCGTAAGCTTTTTGAGTAGCTTCCGCATTTAATTCTCCGATTTTTCCAGGGAAGGTTTCTTTAATCACTTCAACGAGTGATTCAATACTTACTACATTGGTTTTTTTAGCAAAATATCCTAGGATAATTGTGTTTACAATGTTACGTCCTAACATGTCTAATGCAATTCCAGTAGCATCAATACTGTACACGGTATGTTCGCCGCTGCCTTCGAAATCGACAGTGTTGATTATTACTTCGGTATTGTCTTTAATTCCTGAAAATACATCTACTACATTCAATAATCCATCATCTAAAACTAATACATAGTCCGGATTATAGATTTGGTATCTCAAATCGATTGGCTTGTCATCAATTCTGGTGAAAGCCATAACTGGAGCTCCTCTACGTTCAACTCCAAAAAATGGGAAAGCTTGAACATATTTTCCGTCTTTAAATGCTGCTCTAGCCAAGATTTCAGCAGCAGTTACGGAACCTTGTCCGCCTCTTCCATGAAAACGAATTTCAATCATTAAATTTTCCTCCATATATTTATCATGTATAATCATTATAAATTCTAAAATATATAAATTTTATGTAATTTACTTATTTTTTTAATAAATTTGTTTAGTTAAATTTGAATGAATAATTAGTTTTTTGTTTATGCTTATGATAATTCATGTACTTTCTTTATTATTTTTTTAAGGATTTATTATAATTTTTTTAACATATGTGATTATTATTGCATAATCGATTTTCAAAGACTTAATATAATAAATATGGTATAATATAATATTAGAAAATCTGTGGGTAGTTGTATGAAAGTTTTGATAATCACTGGTGAGTTGGCATATCCGTTAATTAAGGATGTTGTTTCAGATTCAAAAGAAGATATAATTGTGCATATTGCAGACAATACTCAAGTGGCTGCATTTTTAACTCCTAGACAAATAATAAAGGAAGTTAAAACTAATTTTTCAAATCAGTTAAATGAAATAGACATGATACTGGTTCCTGGATTGATTAAGAAAGGAACAAAGGAAATTACCAAGGAACTGGGCATTCCGACATTCAAGGGATCCACAGATTGTGCAGACTTGGCAATGGTTTTAAATCTCATCGGAAGCATTGACCTTTCTGAAGATAAACCTGCAGATAAATTGATAGAAGAGGAAAAGAGACACGAAGCCTTCAAATTCATTGAAGAGTTTGAAAACGATAAGGAGACTATCGATAAGCTTCTTGAAAAACCGAACAATATTCTGATTAGAAATCTTCCTGTCGGTGAAGATTTTCCTATAAGGGTACTTTCCGAAATCGCAAATGCTCCATTTTTATCCAAGGAGGCGCTAATCAATAAATGCCAGTACTTTGTCGACTCAGGCGCTGATATGATAGATATTGGAATGGCTGCCGGTGAAGACTTTTCAGACAAGATTCCTGAACTGATTGAAACGTTAAGGCCGATTGTTGGAGACAGGCCATTAAGTATAGATACCTTGAATCCTAAGGAAATTAAGGTTGCTGCTGAAAACGGAATTGACTTTGTTTTAAGCCTTGATTTGGGCAATAACTCTGAAGTCAGGGATATTCTGATAGAAAAAGATATTCCTGCTGTTTTGCTTCCCACTAATTTTTCACAGGGTGTTTCTCCCAAAACCCCTCTTGAACGTGTCGAATGGATGCATCAATTAATCCGGGACACTGATGGCATAAGATATGTTGCGGATTTGATTTTGGATCCGGTCAACAGTTCCAGCATTGTAGACTCGATTATGGCATTTCATGAATTCCACAAAACCAATAAAGCGCCAATGTTTTTCGGTGTGGGAAATGTGACAGAACTAATGGATGCCGATTCCGGAGGTGCCAATGTATTGCTTGCTGGAATTGGTATGGAACTGGGTGTCAGCATTCTTTTCACTCCTGAGGAAAGTGGAAAGACAAGGGGCAGCGTTTATGAACTTTCTACAGCATCAAAAATGATGTTTCTTGCAAAGAATAGAAAATCAATTCCTAAAGATTTGGGAATCAATATGGTTGTTTTCAAAGACAAGCACAAAAGAAACGACGTTGTCGTAAATGAATTGGATGAAATTCCTGAAATAAAACAGTCAAAACCGATGAAGTTTATCAGAGATAAGGCGGGAAGTTTCAAAATAAGTGTCGATTACGGAACAACCGTCAGCGAAAGTCGCATCATTGCAACTCATTTTAAAAAGAACAAAGCCGATTTGGTAATAAGCGGCAGCACTGCAAAAGAAATTTATGAGGAAATCATATCCAAAGAGCTGGTTACAAGAATGGAACATGCAGCTTATTTGGGTTCAGAACTAAAAAAAGCAGAAATAGCGATGATTACAGGAAAAGATTATGTTCAGGATTTTGAATTATTCAAAAATCCTGATGAATTAAAAAACTAGTTTTAATCAAAGTCTGTTGGATCGTAGGTGTCTGAAGATTGTCCCGCTTGTGGTGTATATTCGCTTGAAACACTTTCAGACTGTGATGATTCACTGCTTCCCGATTCAGCATTCGACGAACTGCTGCTGGAATCGCTGCTAGGAGCTCTCATTCCCACGTCACGACTAGAATCTGAAGAACTGGATTGTCCGTCACTGCTTGTTGCGGTATTTGTAGTAATATTTTTGGTTGTATTAGTTTTGTTTAGACTGGCATTGGTCACGTTTACCGGTTCCTTTTTGTTGACATGTATTCCAAATCCGGTAACATATGCTGCAACACCGCCAACGATTAAGATAAGAACCACTAATGCAATGATAATCATATCTTCACGTTTCATATTAAACCTCCATTTTTGATAATTATGTAATATTTATTATTTCATGTTTTATAAAACTGTTACATAAAGTTTATATTATTTCATAATTAAACCTTATTTATAATTAAATTCTATGAAGGTTAGACATTGCAAGTTGAAAATATAACAATTGAAGATATTGACAGAAAGCTATTGGATGCACAATATGTTTCCAATGATGAAATTTCAACAACTTTGTATTTATCTTTGTTTTTAGGAAAGCCAATGCTCATTGAAGGTCCTCCTGGAGTCGGCAAAACAGAATTGGCTAAGGTAATTGCTAAAACTTTTGATAGGGATTTCTTCAGGATACAGTGTTATGAAGGCATCACCTTTGAACAGATTGTGGGTGAATGGAATTATCAGAAGCAGTTATTGCATTTGGAAGCTGCAAAAAATGATTCAAACGGTGAAGATAAGATTTTTGATGAAGAATTTTTCATAAGAAGGCCTCTGCTCAATGCATTTTTAAACACTAAGGATTCAGTTCTCTTGATTGATGAAATAGACAAGGCGGATGAAGAAGTGGAAAGTTTTTTACTTCAGGCATTGGGAGAACAGGAAATAACAATCAACGATTTGGGTACATTTCACCTGGAAAATGATTTAATTGTTATATTGACATCCAATTCTCAAAGATCTTTGCTTGATGAAACCAAAGACAGATGTCTGTTTTTATACATACCTTACCCTACTGTGGAAAGGGAAATCGAGATAGTCAAATCAAAGATACCTGAAGCGGATGATGAAACCGTATCCACTATTGTAAAGTTGATTCATGACATACGTAATCTTAATCTAATGAAAAAACCGTCTGTGAGAGGTACTGTCGATTGGGTAAAGTCTGTTTCCAATTTGGGTACAAAGGATATGGACAAATCATTAAATGACAGTATTGGCGTGGCAATCAAAAACGAAAGCGATAAAAAAAGAGTTGTTAAGGACATTCTGAACAAAAGATATAATGATAAATAAAATTGCAAATTTATCTGACCAGCTTAGACAGCAGGGTTTGCCCGTAAGTGTCAGAAGCACACAGTCAGCGGTTCAAATCCATATGAATTTTGGTGAAACCGACAGGATGCTTTTGAAAAGGTCTTTGATGGCAATCTATGTCAAGGACAAGTATGACATTCCCAAATTCAATAAGGTTTTTGATGAAATATTCAAGGAGGAGGTCAAACAGGAAACTCCTCAGGAGGAAAAGAGGGGAACCGCTTATAAGGGCGCAGGTCCCAAATCCAATAGGTACATAATCAAAAAACAGAACAACGCTTACAGAAAACTCAACAAGGAAAAAATCAACAATGAAAAGCTGAAGATGCTTTCCGACCAACCTCTTTTGGATGAAGTTAAACAGCTTGAACGGGATGGGGAACTGATGAACAAGGATTTGACAAAACTCAACAGGTTCGATCCCCGCATGCTTGAAATCTGTCAGAGATTGGGTAAAAGGATAGCCAATAAACGTTCAAGAAGAAAAGTTCAAACCAGTTCCAATAAGATTGATATCCGAAGAACCATCAGGGCAAATTTGAAATACGGCGGCGTTCCCTTTGAACTTGTCAAGGCAAAGCCAAGGCCACATAAGAACGAGCATCTGTTTTTAAATGACATCAGTGGCTCATGTGAATGGATAAGCAGCTGGTTTTTCATGCTGATGTTTTCAGCTCAGATGGCATTTAAAAAGTCAAGAACCTTCGAATTTGACAACAAGGTTATTGAAACCACCCAGGCTTTAAAGGAGGAATATCTGATAGATTCATTTGTTAAGGTTAAGGATTTGAGGGTTAAGAATATGATGGTTCATGGAACTTCAGATATGTACTCTGCATTCACACGTTTCCAGGACATGGCAAAAATAAATAATAAGTCATATGTGATTATCCTGTCGGACTGCAGGGACTGGGCAGGTCCGAAAAGAAACGGTATACCTGCAAGCGTTGAAGTTCTTGAAGAGATTGTAAGGGATTCAAAAAAAGTGGTCATATTAAATCCCGAAGACAGAAACAAATGGGATGTTGTGGACAGCTGTGTGTCATTATATAAGGAAACAGGTGCACAGGTTTATGAGGTGAACACTTTAAACCAATTGGCTCATTTTGTAGAGCAGATGTAGGTAGTATAAAATGAAATGTAGTAAATGCGGTAATCCAAAGGTCATTATCAAAAGAGAGCAGTCAGGACAACTGTTGTGCAAAGACTGTTTTATTGAATCAATTGAAAAGAAAGTTATTAAAACCGTCCGAAAAGAAAAACTGTTGGATAAGGGAGATAAGGTTTTAGTGGCTCTTTCTGGTGGAAAAGACAGCGTAACCACATTGGAAATTTTAAACAGCTTTCGTGAAATGAATGTCATCGACATATGTGCCGTAACTGTGGATGAGGGAATTGACAATTACCGTCAGGACGGTGTGGACATTGCCGTAAGGCATGCAAAACGGCTTGGAATTGAACATAAGGTTGTTTCACTTAAGGAGGAATATGGGATTACCCTGGATGAGATAATGCAAAGGGAAAATCATAAGGGCTCATGTAGCTATTGCGGAGTATTTCGAAGAACAGTCATTAACAAGGCAGCCCGTGAAATGGGAGCTACAAAAATCGCCACAGGCCATAATCTGGATGATGAGGTACAGGCCATTATGATGAATTATCTTGAAGGAAATATGGATAATCTGACCAAATTGGGTGCTAAAACTGAATCAAAAGCAGAAGAGTTCACTGTAAAAATCAAGCCTCTTCGTGAAATTCCGGAACGTGAAATTGGAATTTATGTTGTTGCCAAGGAGTTGGAGGTTCATTTCGACAGCTGCCCTTATGCTATGCAGTCATTCAGAGGGGAAATTTCAGAAGTCATCAACCAGCTGGCTGAAAAGCATCCTACAATAAAGTATTCCACATTGAGAGGATATGATAAAATTAAGGGAATTCTTAAAAATGAACTTGTAAAGGATTATGCTCATGGAAGATGTGAAAAGTGCGGTGAACCTTCATCAAATAGGCTATGCAAAGCATGTTCCTTTTTAGAGGAATTAGGTTGTGATTAAATGTCATTTACATTAAAATATAAGGATATAAATGAAGAAAGGGAAATTTCTAGTGATAATTATACTATAAAGGATTTATTGAATGAATTGGAAGTGTCTGCCCAGACCATGGTGTCCAAACAGAACGGGGAACTTGTAATCGAGGATACAGTAATAAATGACGGCGATGAAATTCAGCTAGTTCAAATAATTTATGGAGGCTAATCTTGAAAATCAGTTATGAATGTGGACCTTGTTTTTTAAGGCAGGCTCGTGAAGCTATGGATTTGTCCTGTGATGATGAGTTGCTTAAAATCGAAATCATGAATGATATTTTTGATTTTTTGGCGAATAACTTTTCAAAGGACACCAATTCCAATAAAACAGGTTCAATAATGCACAACATTATTAAAAGCAAAACAGGTTGTGATGATCCCTACCGTCAGGAAAAAATTCAGGGCAATGAAATAGCCTTGAAGTATCTTCCGGATGTAAAAGAGATACTCAAGGAGAATGACAGCCTGGAAAATTATGTAAAAATATCCATCATAGGAAACATTTTGGATTTCGGAGCCTTTACCCTGGATGACGATATAGATGCAATAATTCAGGAATCTCTTGGCAATGAGCTGGCTGTTAAGGATGTTGAAGAGTTTGAAGATTCTCTTAAAAAGCATGATAAGGTTTTATATCTGGTGGACAACACTGGAGAGATTGTTTTCGATAAGTTGCTGATGGCTAAAATTAAGGAATATGATGTTGACATTACCATTGCCGTTAAATCAGAACCAATCTTGAATGATGCCTGCATGAAGGAAGCTATTGAAGCGGGACTTGATGAATTTGGTGAAATCGTTGAAATCGGTGCAGGGACAGTAGGTTATGTTGACAGTGAAATTTCAGATGAGTTTCGTGAAATATTCAATTCCCATAAATTCATAATATCCAAAGGAATGGGAAATTATGAAGGCTTGACTGAAATAGATTTGAGTGACAGGGATGTCTATTTTTTATTGTGCGCTAAATGCAATACTATAGCTCGTGATATTGGCGTTAATTTCAGAGATATGCTTCTTTTTAAAAAGTAACGTGATTTTATGATTATAGGCTTGATTGGTTTTGGAAAAGTTTCTCAAAATCTGGTAAAATTAATCAATTCAGAAGACATAAGATTTGCCACATCAAAGGAAAACAGGTCGCAGGCAACACTAAAATCCATTGATGAGTCCAACATCGAGGTTTTACCAACGTTCAGGGATGTTGCCGTTTCATCGGACATTCTAATTTCGGCAACATCTCCAAAATCTTCTGTTGTTGTCGCTGAAAAGTATGGAAAATATTGTGATGGAGTGTATCTGGATTTGAATAACATATCTCCCGAAACCACTTTTGAAATCAACATTCATGTTAAAGATATGGTGGATGGTGCAGTCATCGGGAAAATTGACTCCGATAATCCCACTATTTATCTTTCGGGCAAATCCTCCCGTAAATTGTTGTTTCTAAAAGATTTTTTCAATGTCAAAGTCATAAGTGAAAATATCGGTGATGCGGCCCGTTTAAAGCTTCTCAGAAGCAGTTACACAAAAACACTTACTGCAATCTTAATTGAAAGCTATGAAATTGCCCAAATGCATAATCTTGAAAATGAATTTTTTGATATTGTCTCTTTGAGTGAAGGTGATGACTTTAAGGATAAGGCATTGTCCAGAATCAATAACACCTTAAAAAGTTCCAAAAGAAAAAGTGAAGAGTTGAATGAGGTTATTGACTGTTTTAGCGAACATGACTTGATTATGGTAAATGCTGCATTGGATAAGTTCAGCCGATTGTAACTTCAACTTTAAATCCTTTTTTTGATTTCCTGATTATTCCTGCAACAGGTATGAAATGTGAATCCATGATGTATCTTAAATAGGTAACTTCACGTGCAGGCAGTCTCAGATTGGTTTTAATCTTTTTGCTTTCACTTTTGAACTGAACGGATATCCTGCCTTTCTTGTCGACATATAGACTTGTGGAGATGCCTTCTTTTGTAATTTTTGTTTCGAATTTGGTCAAATTCAATCCGGCTTTCAGTGTCAACGGTGCATCAACGTTAATGTTCTGGCTTCTGAATTTTTCATTGGCTTCACGTGCAGGAATGCCTTCATCAACCATGCTTGCAACATACCATGCCCTGTCAATGACTTTCTGCACTTTCTGATTTTCGGGAATCACGCCCTCTGATTCGTAATGTTTCATCAGTTCCATTACTTCTTTTTTTGTAACTTCCATTTCAATTGAACTGATGGCCAATCGGGTCATTACAGGACCGTAATCTGCCCTTCTGAAAACTGCCCAAATGGATTCGGGGTCTCTGTAAACTCTTCTTTTGATAATTTCATTAATTGTTTTCCCATTCAGATAAGCTATCTTTTCAAGGTTTCCTCTTGAATATGTATTCATTCTTTTGTAAATTCCGTCCCAATCCCTTTCGCCGGGCACATTTCCAAGAGCTATTTCCCTTTCAAGAATCTCCGCTGTTGTTTTTGGAATCAATTTATAGACTTTTGAAGGTATTGTCATGCCGTTGTCGATGATTGATTGCCTGATCAGTCTTCCTGAATATTCAGATTTTTTCAATTCTTTAACAACATGAAAGTCAAGTTTGGAGCCGAGAAATTCATTCAGGGCATACCATCGAATTTCATTTCTGTTAGTATAATTCTTTGGCATTCCAACAAAATTGCCTTCATCAATGAATTTTTGGGCTTTGGATTTTATTTCATCCAGACTTATGCTTGCAGAGGTGATGTAATCGGTCACACCATCATCAATCATTTGTTTAAGTCTTATCGGCACACTATAGGATAATATTAATCTGTGGTGGAGACCTTCAAATGATTTGACTTCATCTGCTCCCAAAGCCAATGCCATTTCACGTCTTGCTTCAAAATTTACAAAAAATGGGGCGTGGTTTGCACTAAATCCCTTATTCAGATAAACGACCACTTTTTTGTTTTCACTTTCAGCTATTTTAAGAGCTTCCCTGATTAATTTTTCATGACCTTTATGAACGGGGTCAAAATCTGCACTAATTCCAATCAAAATAAACACCAAAAAAAGAAATTATGGGATAGGTTTTAACCATCCATCAACTTTAAAATACCGCTAATCACTAACCATGCCCCGATTAATGTACCAAGAACAGTAGGGTCAGCAATAAATGTTCCAATAATCAGATATAATAATCCAAGAACCACTCCAGCTATTCCTATGTAAAATCCATATCTTGTGGTGCGGTTATTGATTAATGAAACAAGTCCAACAACAATCAATATTATTCCGGCAATATACAGTGTCAGTCCAGATATTGCTCCAATAAATGAAGGATTGTATATTAAAAAGATACTTAACACCAATAGTATTAATCCCAGGAATATATCCAATATTGCTCCTGGTTTATTGTAATCGATTATACTTGTTCCAACAACAAGAAGGTAGATGGATATCAATAATACTGATAAGCTAATTAAGCCATTGATGCCAATAATTCCCATTGCTGGGAATATGATGACGATTAATCCTAGAATGATGGCTAATAAACTAATAAATTTAGTTTTCATATTTGTGTTCCCTCCTAATATCTAATTAATTTTTTAAATTATTTAATATAATGGGATGTGTTTTATTTCAACGGTTGATGAATTCATATCACTATTTTCTATTTCAGCCAACCACTCATTTTTACATTCGCATTCATATTCTATTTTGCTTTGAGTTAAATTGTTTGCTATAATCAAATGCTTTAGATCTTTATTGCATTTTTTACAGTTGTATGGGCCACGTCTTGATCCAAACCCTGAAGTGTCAAGAAGTGCAGGTATGTCAATTTCATCTCTGACTGTGTTGATTATTTCGATACATGACCAAATCCATGGCGGTTGATATGCTCCTTTTCTCCATAATCTTTCTATTACGGTTCCCCCATGTATTGTTGCAGGACAAAATGATAATCTGTTTACTCCAATTGATTCGCAGTATCTTGCGGTTTCTACAGCTTCATCTATTGCTTGCTTTTCTGAAACAAGAATAGGTTTCACGAAAACATATGCTTTGGATTTTAAGTTGTATCCTTTTGTTTCGGATAACTTATGCATTAGTTTAACAGCATTTTCAAAATCATTTCTTGTAAATCCTTTATTGATTTTTTTAAGTCGGGTATAATCGTTGGATGTTTCAAGTCCTATGCTGACTTCAAACAATGTGTCACCAATTATTTCAAAAATTTCATCAAGAACCTCTTCTTTTACATACTCAGGTCTGGATTCAACAATTATTTCTGTAACGTTGCCTAATTCAATAAGTGTTTTTAAAATTTCGTCACGGGCATCCTTTGGAAGTTCATAAGGATTCAAGAAACTGCCTGATGCAAATAGTTTAACTGATATTCTTTCTTCTTCAGTTATATGGTGTCTTTGTAAGTGTTCATTAAAAATTCTGAGTATTGTTTGTGTATTGATTGGTTCTAATGTACAGTCTGACACGTAGCTGCACATTGTACACCCTCCGCTGTCTCCAAGTGCCCATGCACATCCTGGAGTTGGTAAAATTATGAATAATGTTTTTGCAACGCCATCATAGGTTAAATCATCATTATACCAGCTGGCTCCTACCTGTTCGGGAGTTTTAGGATCTTTTCTTTCAAATGCGTTCTGTCGTATTTCTTTACATAAATTTTCAATTTCCATTATAATACCTGCAATATAATAAATGTAATATTATATAGTTAGGATTTTTTTATAATTTAAAATTATTGCTGAAAAAAAGTTGGTTGTTAAGTTGTGTATAATAGTATAAAAAAATAAAAAAAGAAAAGAGAAGCAAGTTTAGAAACTTGCGATTACTTCTCCTAATAATTTAATGGATTCTTCTACGTTTTTACCTACAGGGGAACCTGCTACGTATTGAGTTACACCCATTTCAGCTAAGCCTTCAATTTTAGGGATGAACTCATCAGGAGTTCCACATACGGAAAATGCATCGAGTGCTTCATCGGTTACAGCACCAATAGCTCCACCGAAGTCACCTTTAGCTAAGAAGTCACCCATTTGGGTGTTGAATCCATCAGGTAATCCGTGTCTTTCAATTACTGGAGGTGGGGAACCTGCTGCAATAAATGCAACTACAATTTTAGCTGCGTTTTTAGCTGCGTCAGAGTCAGGTCCGATTGAAGTTGCAGTGTATGCACCTACATCGAATTCTTTGTCTCCAGCTTTTGCGAGACCAGTTTTAATCATAGGCATTGCTGCTTCGTAATCTTTAGGGTTGGATGCGTTAATTAATACACCGTCTGCGATTTCTCCAGCAGTTTCTAACATTTTAGGTCCTTGTGCACCCATATAGATTGGAATGTGTTCTTGGACAGCTTTTACTCCACCTAATTGTGCTCCGCCTTCAGTTTTGTCTCCAGCTAATAAAGTATTAATGTCAGCGATTGCTGATTTGATAGTGGATACAGGTTTGGTCCATTCAATTCCTAAAGCGTCGAAAGTTGCTTTGTCACCAGGACCGATACCGAAGGTTGCTCTTCCTTCTGAAATTTCGTCAATAGTTGCGATTGCGGAAGCAGAAATTGCAGGGCTTCTTACGTATGGGTTGGTTACACCAGGACCCATTTTAATGGTTTCAGTTGCGTCTGCGAGTAATGCTAAAGTTTCGTATACGTTTTTATTGTTGTAGTGGTCTGTGATCCAAGCGTATTCAAAACCGACATCTTCTGCTAATTTTACTAATTTTACAATTTCATCTAAAGGTTGATTTGGTACGAATTCTATACCGAACTTCATATTTTATCACCTACAATTTCATCTAAAGGTTGATTTGGTACGAATTCTATACCGAACTTCATATTTTATCACCAATAATATCTTTGGTTAACCTATATATAAAGTAATTATTATTTGAATTAGATAGAAAGTTTTATATATTAATTCTTCGTTCTCTTGTCTTGTTTTTATACTCTTGAGCATTGTATTAAAAAATTTATTTTTTGTAATACTCCTTTGTTGTCTGTCTTGTTGGAAATATTTTTGAAAAAATTTTTTTCTAAAATTTATATATTAACTTATTTTTTAAAAATATTATTATCTTATTCTTATATGTTGATAATATTAATTTTAAAATTAAATACAATGATTATGATATCTTTTGCAATATTTTTTAATTGATTTTGTTAGTAAAATTTCTGTCTCTATTAGATGTGCTATGTGTTTTATGGCGTTGGTTTAAGTCTTATTGTATTGGCAATTATGACTATGATGACTGCTTTTCCGCATGTAGCTATAAATTATCATATTTATTGTATTAATTAAATTCATTAATTATTATATGAATGTGCTTTGTGAGTACTTGAGTTTTTCGAGTATGATGTAAGTTTTGTAGATGTGGTGAAATTTGATTATAGAAACTTTTGTATCAAATTTTAGTGTATTTACTCGTCTATATTTTTTTAGCGTACTTCATAATATTAGTATTATGATCTGTTATGTGTTCAATTCTGTTTGATCCTGGCAGATGCTACTGCTATTGGGATTCGATTAAGCCATGCAAGTCGAACGAGTTTAGGCTCGTGGCGTAC